>JAKVCE010000193.1 GCA_022447405.1 Planctomycetota bacterium
GAAGAAGGTCGCCGATCTGGTCCGCGTCCTCGCCCACTACCAGCCGACGAGTCAGCTCTTCGTCGTCCCGTTCACGAAGTGCCAGGAGGCCATACGGGACCACGCACCCGAGCCGTATCGCACGGTGCTCTATCGCCGGATGATGCAGCGCATCGCCTCGCGGATCGCGAGGCGGGCAGGCTGCGGCGCACTGGTCACAGGCGAGAGCTTGGGACAGGTCGCGAGCCAGACCCTGGAGAACATGACCTGCATCGAGAACGCTAGCGAGTTGCCCGTCCTGAGGCCCCTCGTAGCGATGGACAAGCAGGAGGCCGTGGATATCGCCAGGCGCATTGGCACCTTCGACACATCCATCAGACCGGAGCCCGACTGCTGCACCGTTTTCCAGCCCGACAGGCCCATCATCCACGGGAAGGTCGCGGACTGTGAGGCCGCTGAGGCGAGCTTCGACCTGGAGGGCTTGGTCGAGGAGGCCGTGAGGGGCGCTGAGCGGAGAAAGATTGGCGCGCTGGACACCTGAGCGAGGACGAGGGGAGAACTACCGGCTAGCGCGGGCTAGATTGGTCCCAAGATGAACCGCTCGGTCGCGCTGTTCGTCGCCATGGCCCTCTTGGTCGCCCACGCGCTGGCGATCCACACGACGGCCTCAGGTGACTTCGCCCCTCCTTACGACATGGCCTTTGCTGCCTTCCGCGTGGGGTATTCCCTCGTGCATGAAGGGCACTTCGCCTGGGGGCCCGAGGCTGGCGGGATCGACAGCTACCCCTCCTTCCTCTGGGTTCTGGTTTCCTACTCACTGCAGCGGCTCTACCTCTCGATCAATTTCTGGTCCCAAGTCGTCGGAGCAGCCTGCGCGCTCGCGACGATGTTCCTCTCCTCGCGCTTCCACTCGGATCGCGTGGCGAGCCTCGTCGCGCCGCTGCTCCTCGCGATGTCCGGCTCCTACGCCGCGGCCTCGCTGAGCGGGACCGAGACTGCCCTCGTCGCGCTCTGCTTCACGGCCGCCTTCGTCGCGAACGAGCGGGGCTGGTCTTGGACCTTCGGGCTCAGCCTCGCCCTCGCTGGGCTCGCGCGCTCCGAGGCCTGGGTGCTCACGCCGCTCTTCTTCAGCCTGCGCCTCACGCCCTGGTTGAAGCACGGCCCAGGGAGAGGGCCGAATCTGCGCGCGTACCTGATCCCGATCCTCTCCTTCGCCGCCCTCGCGCTCTTACGACGCTGGCTCGGAGGTGACTTTCTCTCGAGCTACACCGCTGGACTCCTCACCTTTGAGCAGAGCTCTCTGAGCGGAGTCTGGGCCGCGCTGCGCGACTTCCTCATCTCCAGCGTCAGCCCCGGGCTGCTCGTGTACTCGCTCTGGTATCTCTTGCGAAAGCGGCTCTCGAGCACCGGTCGCCGCGCGCTCTTCATCGGGGCATGCTGGACGCTCTTCGCCGCGACGCGAGAGGCCGAGTCCTTGCCCTTCAATGAGTCCATGGTGCCAGCCCTGCCGCTCTTATTGATCGCGGTCCAGGAGGGCTTGATCAACGCCCTGAACTCTCCCCGCGTGTGGGTGCGTCAGCTGGCCTGGTCCTCCTTCTTCACCACGGGCTTGCTGACGATCCTCGTCAGTCGCCCGCCGCAGAACATCGGCTCTATCCCCTTGGCCAAGCACCAATACAGTTGGCTCGAGCCCTCCCAAGAGGCGCAGCTCGACGCGCGCGGCTGGCTAGGTCGACAGGGGCTCGTAGATGAGATCGAGAAGACCCAGTACCTGAGAGCCATGGGGCTCTTCCTGAGGGAGAACGTCGACGCGAACGTCACCGTCCTCACCCCCTGGCCAGGCGCGATCGGCTACCTCTCTCGCATGGACGTCCGCGACCTCCGCGGCCGCGCGACGAGCCTGCCAGGTGAGGAGCGGCTGCGCGCTTGGCGGAGGCCCGGGCGCACCGACGTCCTCGAGGCGCTCAGGATGCGAGCTGGCTACATCGTCCCGGTCTGCAGGCCGACCAGCCTCCCCCCCACGCCGATCTCACTAGCCACGGAGTGGATCCTGCACCTCGACACCTTGCACGATGCCAAGGGTCAACGGCTCTCACAGATCTTGGAGGCCCTCGGGGAGTACGAGCTCGTGACGGTCCCGCTCCCCTCGCCCTCGCGCATCTCGAGCAAACACCTGCACGGGAAGGGATACCTGCTGAGGCATAAGGACATCTCAGAGGCGCCTAAGCTCAAGCTTGAGCGAGACGGAGAGGGCGTCCTCGTGAGCTGCACGCACGCGGGACACCTGCAGCTCGCAGACCTGCGTCTCTCCCTCGCGGACTCGGAAGACGAGGTGATGGTGTTCTCACCGACGGGGGAGCTCACCGCAGATCGATCAGTCCTCGCGCGCCGAGAGCTGCTCTTGACGCGCACGGGGATCAACGCGATCGAGCTGATCCGCGTCGAGCCTCCCGAAGGCGGGTGGGACGACATGGAGCTCAGGGCGACGCTGATCAACCCCTCCTCGAGGGGTCAGCACCTGTTCAATCGAGCCTCGGCGACCGAGGCCCTCAAGCTCTAGCGGCGAGCGCTACTTGATCCCGAAGCGCTTGAGCTTCCGGTAGAGGGTGCTCTTGCCGACCTTCAAGAGACGTGCGGCGGCGAGCTTGTCGCCCTCTACGTCGTCGAGGGCGCGGAGGAGGCACTTCATCTCGTAGAGGTCGAGGCTGATCGGATCCTCAGGAGAGATGTCCCACTCGTGCTGTCGGGTCTGGCGCATCGCTGCGCTCGGCGAACCCATCGCTGCCCCAGGCAGCACGGAGTGCGTGGACGGCGCCTCTCGTCGCGCGACCGGAGTCAGCTCGTGGGCGGGCAATTCACCAGCGGCCTCACGGACGACCTGCGGGAGCGCTTCGATCCCGAGGGTCCCCTCGGTCGCCTTGAGGCAGGAGACGCGCATCGTCGCCTCCAGCTCACTCACGTTCCCAGGCCACGAGTAGTAGCCCAAGTACTCGAGGGCGTCGGTCGTGATCTCATGCACGCCGTGGATCGGTCCATAGCGCGAGATGAAGCGGATCGCGAGGTGCACGATGTCCTTGGAGCGCTCGCTCAAGGGGAGCAGCTCGATCGCTTGAGCGTTCAAGAGCTCGGCGAGGTTGCGCTTGAACTCCTTGGCCCGGACGAGCTCAACGAGGGGCTGGGTCGTGCCAAAGACCAAGCGAGCGTGAGAGTCCTCCATGACCTCGGTGCCCTGACGGTGGAAGCGTCCGGTCTGAATGAGGTCACGCAAGCGGTCTTGAAGCTCCATCGAGAGCGCGCCGACCTCCTCGAGGAAGAGCGTGCCGTCGGCCGCGTAGTGGAGGAGGCCAGGCTGCTCCTTGCCGCCCTCGCGCGAGCCGAAGAGCTCCCGCTCGATCACCTCTGAGTCCATCCCCGCGCAGCAGACCTCGATCAGGGAGCCTGTGACCCCCGAGTTGAAGTGAACGGTGCGGGCGACGTGCGTCTTCCCAGCCCCTGAGGGCCCCACGAGGAGCACGGGGTCGTGGCCGCCACAGGCGGTCTTGACGAGGCGTCGCACTGCGTCCGTGCTCTCGCTCTGTCCGACCAGCGTCTCAAGCGCGTACATCTCTCGCGCGGCGTCAAGGAGCGGGCCGAGCTGTCGGCGGTGCGGCACGGGGTCCTCAACCTTCAGGAACTGCGCTGCGAGGCGTCGCCGCTCAGCGTCCGTGAGGAGGACGACCTTCATGCCGCCCATCGCGGCGGCGCTCCCGCTCGAGTCTGAGACGAGGGGGATGACTGACGCGAGGAGGCAGCGCGCAGAGCGACCGCCGAGCGGGGTGAGGTCAAAGCGGAAGCCGTCACGAGTCTCTGTGCGCGCGTCGCGGACAAAGGCCTCAAGACCTGTGGCTGGCGCGAGACTGCCGAGGTTCTTGCCCTCGATCCTACTCCCGAAGAACTCGCAGGCGCCGCGGTCGCAGTGCCTGACGAAGCCGTCCCCATCAACGAGGAGCAGGCCGTCTGTCTTGGAGCTGGCGAGCTCACGCAAGAGGTCACGAGTCTCTCCTTCAAAAGACGGCGTGTGCTGCGGCTGCTCTGCGGGCTTCTCTTGTCCGTCACGGAGGCGCCGGTACTGCTGGTCGAGCATCTGGTTCTGCTCGATGATCTCATCGACGGTGGCCTTTTGCTTCAGGTGCACACCGACGATCTGGTCGAGGACCGTCATCTCTTGCTTGTTCACAAACCCGTCGCATCCCGCCTCGAAGGCGCGGCTCATCTCTTCAGGGTTCGGAGCCTGGTTGCTGTAGAGCACAACGGGGACTTGCGCTGAGTCAGGCATCGCCTTCAGACGTCGGCAGACCTCCATGGAGGAGATCCCGGTGTCGATCGACGATGCGACCAGCACCAGATCAAGCTGCACGCCGCGGGCCTCCATCAGACCGCTGGCACCTGTCTCTGTTGTGATGACCTCGTATCCGAGGTCACTGAGGCGGCTCTTGACGATCAGCCGGTTTCCGGCGTCGTCATCGATAACGAGGATACGGTTCACTCGAACCCCTCCGGGGACGATTCAGGGTATGAGGACGCGGGCACACTGACGGCCGTGACTCGACCGGAGTGAAGGGGATTCCCGCGACTGCGACGAAAGTAAGAATCCAATGACCTCGGTTCCAGACCAGAGTTTTTGTTCATGACACAGCAGCGCTCCATCCACCCCGATCCTCTCTTCGGTGAGCGAGCGCACGCAGCGATGCTCGCGCTCGAAGGGGAGCCAGACCCTCTGCGCGCGACGGAGCGGCTGCAGGCCACCCTCGAGCCGGAGCTGGCCCGCAGGTGCGCTGCGCTACACCAATTGCGGCTTCGTTCTAAGTCGCGCTTTCCTAACGAGTTCCCTCTGTACATGACGCCTCCTGGCCTCTCTAGAGCCAGTTCCGAAGCCGCCGCGAACGCACGCGCTGCCCACATCTTGAGCCGCTTGCCACGCGCCTGGGTGAGCGACTCCACCTGCGGTATCGGCGCAGACGC
>JAKVCE010000194.1:0-1674 GCA_022447405.1 Planctomycetota bacterium
GAGAGGCTTCCGACACCAAGCCTCATCAGGCTATCAGCTCACGGACCCCGTCCCGCAGCTCATCCACTTGGACAACACGAAGCTGAGCGGCGCCCTCTCTCACCCGCTGTCCTGGTGCAACCGCCTCGCCTCAGCCGTCGACAGAGGGCTCGGCGCGCCCTTCTCCCCGCTCTTCGACAGCTGGGTGATGCGCTTCACCCGCGAGGGTTAGCGCCTAGCTCCCCTCGGAGTAGTCGATGAGCTTCGCCAGCGTCTCCCGGAGCTCGGGGCGCGGGACGATGGCGTCCACGTGCCCCTTCTCTAAGAGGAACTCTGAGCGCTGAAAACCAGGCGGCAGCTCTTGCTTGATCGTCGTAGCGATGACGCGGGGGCCCGCGAAGCCGATCAAGGCCCCCGGCTCGGCCAGGACGAGGTCCGTGACCATCGCGAAGCTCGCGGTGACTCCGCCCGTCGTGGGGTTCGCCATCACGCAGATGGAGAAGCCGCCAGCGTCGGAGAGCTCCGCCAGCGCGGAGCAGGTCTTGGCCATCTGCATGAGGCTCAAGACGCCCTCGTGCATGCGGGCGCCGCCTGAGCTCGTGAACACAATGAGCGGCCTCTTCAGAGACGCCGCGAGCTCGCAAGAGAGCGCGAACTTCTCCCCGACGACCTCGCCCATCGACCCGCCGAGGAACTTGAAGTCCAGAACGCACAAGACAACCGGCCGCTCGCAGATGTCAGCCAGCCCGCAGATAAGCGCCTCAGCGTGCCCGGTCTTCTCAGAGGTCTTCTTGACCTTCTCAGCGTAAGAGCCGTTGTTCTCGAACTCGAGGCGGTCCATCGCCTGGAAGCCACCGAAGCGCTCCTCGAAGGTCCCGGGGTCCGCCACCATCCGCACGCGCTCACTCCCCGTGACCGTGAAGTGAAAGCTGCAGTGAGAGCAGACGAGGTCGTTCTCCTCAAGGTCCTTTCGGTAGATGGTCTGACTGCAGGCGTCACACTTGACCCACAGCCCGCCAGGCATGTCCTTCTTCTTCCAACGGAGGCGAGATCTCCGTCGAGTCTCTCCGAGCTGCTCCTCACCTGAGGCCGCTTCGTCCTGACTCTTCTCGGGCTCTTTGCTCACGCCAGCGCTCCCAGTCACCTCAGCCGACATGCATCCGCTCCATCGCGATCTCTCGGAAGCTCGCGATCGTCCCGGGGATGTCCTCAGCGCCGAAGATGGCAGACCCAGCGACGAAGACATCCGTCCCCGCCTCTGCGCAGCGCGCGATGGTGTCGCCGTTGACCCCACCGTCCATCTCGATCCAGCCCTCATACCCCGCAGCTCGCAGGAGTCGGACCTTATCGAGGACCTCTGGGATGAACTTCTGCCCGCCGAAGCCGGGAAAAACGCTCATGACGAGGATCAAGTCCACCTCGTCAAAGAGCTCCTCGAGAGGCTCATGACCGGTGTCCGGGTTGATGGAGATCCCCACCTTCTCAACGCCCGCGTCACGGAACGCCCGGATCACCTCACGCGCCTCCTCCACTGAAGGGGCGACCTCCCAGTGGAAGGTCAGGACGTACGCGCCCGCCTTCACGAAGGCCTCCGCGTAACGCGCGGGCTCGGAGATCATCAGGTGCACGTCCAAAGGGACTGTCGCCACCTTCGAGATCGCCTTCACCACCGGGGGCCCAATGGTGAGGTTCGGG
>JAKVCE010000194.1:1684-4975 GCA_022447405.1 Planctomycetota bacterium
ATCGACATGAAGCCAGTCTGCTCCAGCGGCCTCGATCATCTCGACATCTCTACGGATCTCAGCGAAGTCACAAGAGAGCAGTGAGGGGGAGATGAGCACGGTGCGATCAGTCATGTGGGAGCCGAGGTTGCGTGGACAGGGTGAGGCCGGATTGTACCGGGCGGGGCCGGTGATTTCGCTCACCTCAGCGGAGGGCGCTGACCCCAGGGAGCTCCTTCCCCTCCAGGAGCTCGAGGGAGGCGCCGCCCCCCGTGGAGACATGCGAGACAGCGCCTCTCAGCCCTAACTTGCCCAGGGCAGCCACAGAGTCGCCACCGCCGACGACCGTATAGCCCTCGCAAGCCGCGACCGCCTCCCCGACGGCCCGGGTCCCGAGAGAGAATGCGTCCCACTCAAAGACCCCCATAGGCCCGTTCCAAACGACGGTCTTCGCGCCTCGGACGAGCTCAGCGAAGCGATCACGCGTAGCAGGCCCGATGTCCAACGCGAGCATCCCAGCGGGGATCTCCTCGGACTCCACGACATGGGCCTCGGCGTCCTCCTGGAACTCTGAGGCGACGACGTGATCTGTAGGCAGCATGAGCGCTGTGCCGACCTCTGCCGCCCGCGCCTCACACGATCGGACGAGGTCAAACTTGTCTTCCTCCAGGAGGGAGCTTCCGACCTCGACACCACGCGCGGCGAGGAAGGTGTAAGCCATCCCTCCGCCGACGATGAGCGCGTCCACCTTCTCGAGGAGGTTCTCGATCACGGTGAGCTTGTCAGAGACCTTGGCCCCGCCAAGGATCGCGACGAGCGGCCGCTCTGGCTCCTCGAGCACCCTCGAGAAGGCGCCGAGCTCAGCCTCCAAGAGATGGCCCGCAGCAGAGGGAAGCAAGCGCGCCGCACCAGACACAGAGGAGTGATCTCGGTGAGCAGCGCCGAAGGCGTCGCCAACGAAGGAGTCGCCGAGCGCCGCAAAGGCCGCTGAGAGCTCCGCGTCCCCTCGGGTCTCCCCAGGGTGGAAGCGGACATTCTCCATGAGGACGCACGCTCCCGTGGGGGCCGCTGCGATGGCCGCCGCGGCCACGTCCCCTACCGACTCGTCACACTTGATCACCGGGCTGCCGAGGAGCTCTCCCAAGCGCGCGGCCACGGGGTCCACACGCAGCTCCTCGACCACCGCCCCCTTGGGTCGGCCAAGGTGCGTAAGGAGGACCGGCGTCGCCCCGGCCTCGAGGAGCTCCCTCAGGGTCGGGAGGGCCGCGCGGATCCTCGTGTCGTCCGTGATCGATCCGCCCGAGAGGGGGACGTTGAAGTCCACCCGCACGAGGACGCGGCGACCCGCGAGCTCGAGGTCAGTGAGCCTGGGAGCGTCGAGGCGCATGACTGGCGCCTAGCGGCGCCGCTTCTTGGCGGGTCGCCTCTCCTTGTGGGCGTAGGCCATGAGGTCCACGACCCGGTTGGAGTAGCCCCACTCGTTGTCGTACCAGCTGACGACCTTCACTGAGTTCCCCTGCATGACCATGGTGGCCTGGGAGTCAAAGATCGAGCTGCCAGGCTGCCCGACGATGTCGCTCGAGACGAGGGGATCTTCGCTGTAGACGAGGATGCCCTTCATGTCCTTGGTGGCCGCCGCCTTCTTGAAGGCGGCGTTCACCTCTTCGATGGTGACCTTCTTCTTGAGGGTCGCCACGAGGTCCGTCACTGAGCCGTCCGGGACGGGGACCCGCATCGCCATACCGTCAAGCCGCCCAGCGAGCTTGGGGAGCACCTTACCCACCGCGCGCGCAGCGCCTGTTGAGGTCGGGATGATGTTTGCCGCTGCCGCCCTGGCGCGTCGCAGGTCGCCGTGAGGGAGGTCCAGGATCCGCTGGTCATTCGTGTAAGCGTGGATGGTGGTCATCATGCCGTGGCGCAGACCGAAGGAATCGTCGAGGACCTTAGCGAGAGGCGCGAGGCAGTTCGTCGTGCATGAGGCGTTGGAGATGATCCGGTCGCGCTTCTTCAGGCTCTTGTGGTTCACGCCCATAACGATCATGGCGTCGATCTGGTCCTTCGGGGGCACCGTCAGGATGACGCGACTGGCGCCGGCCTCGATGTGCTTCATGCAAGCCTCGCGAGTGCTGAAGACTCCCGTTGCCTCAATGACGTAGTCCACCTTGTGCTCAGAGTGCGGGAGGTTCGCGGGGTCCCGCTCTGAGGTCACCGCGACCTTCCTGCCGTTCACGTGGAGTGCGCTCTTCGTCGCCCGAACGCGGCCGTCGAAGCGCCCGTGCACGGAGTCGTACTTCAGCAGGTGCGCCAAGGTCGCAGGGTCGGTCAGATCATTGATCAGCACGACCTCCATCCCGCGACGGTTCTCGAGGACACGGAAGACGTTTCGTCCGATGCGGCCGAAGCCATTGATTGCGATTCGAAGGGCCATGTTGGTAATCGTTGCCGTAGGGGGCGTCAGGAGTGATCGGACTGAGGCGGCCTCGGCGCTCTGCAGAGCTGGGCGACCCGTGGGTCCGGCGTGAAGGAATTCGCTTCTTAGGCCCATGATGGTACCTGGAAGGCAGGTTTCGGGGAATCAAGCGGGAGAGATTCCTCACCTCCACCGATGGGATGATCGTGCGCGGCGCCTTGTGAGCCGCCCCCCTTGAGATGACCCAGCGCCGCCCCATCGAAGCAGCCCCTGCCGCCCAGCCGGCTTGGGAGAACCGCTACGCTCGCCTGGCGCAGCGCGTAGGCCTCGACCCTGAGGATCCCGTGCTCGTAGCGCTCTCAGGAGGGGCTGACAGCGTCCTCCTCCTTGAGCTCGCCCACCGCGCTCGGCCTAGGCCGCAGATCACCGCTGTGCACGTTGACCACGGCCTCCGAGACAACGAGAGCGATCAGGACGCGGGCTTCTGCGCGAAGCTCTGCGCAGACCGGGGCGTCCCGTTCATACGACGCAGGGTCCACCTCGACCCTGACCCCTCTGGCCTCGAGGCGCGGGCCCGCGCCGCTCGCTACGGCGTCCTCGCGGAGGAGGCCGCGCGCCTGGGAGCCAAGTGCGTCCTGACGGGGCATCACGCGGACGACCACCTGGAGACGTTGCTGATGCGCTGGCTCAGGGGGACCGCCCTCGAGGGCCTCGCAGGGCTCAAGCCCAAGGTGAGGCTCTCCCTGGGCGCACGAGACCTCGTCGTCGTACGACCGCTCATCGACATGCGACGTGAAGAGGTCCATCAGATCCTGACGCGAGAAGGTATCGCTTGGAGAGAGGACTCCTCCAACAAGGACGAACGCTTCACCAGAAACCGCATCCGTCACGGCCTGCTCCCC
>JAKVCE010000195.1 GCA_022447405.1 Planctomycetota bacterium
CGTCGCTGGAGTGAGGGCACTGATCGACGAGGCGAGGTACGAGCCCATGCTGGAGGCTGACACCGCTCAGGCGCGCTACAGGTCTGCCAAGCACCCTCGCCGGGTCGGCTACGCCTTGGGGCTGTGGGGCGGTCTCCAGGCCCTAGAGGAGCTCAACAGCGAGGTCTCGGACGTCCGTGAGGACGTGCGGCACGGCGCACTGCTCGGCGCTCTCGCGTCGCGGACGCACTGACCCCCGAGGTGATAGGGTCTTGAGCAGAGAAGCCAACACTCACGCTAGCGCACAGGAGGAGAACACGTGATCGATAAGACCGTAGGGATGCTAGGTGTGCCCATGGACCTCGGCGGCGGACGACGTGGGGTGGACATGGGTCCGAGCGCGATCCGGATCGCTGGCCTCGAGGGGCGGGTGCGAGACCTCGGCTTGAAGTTCGAAGACTGCGGCAACGTCCCGGTGGATCAGCCTGAGTCTCTGGACCCCGCGGACCCGAGCGCGCGCTTCCTCGATGAGATCGTCGGGACCTGCGCTGACCTGAGGGATCGCGTCGGGGGGCTCTTGGCCGCTGACAAGTTCCCGCTCGTGATCGGAGGCGACCACTCGATCGCCTGCGGTACGGTGGCGGGGATCGGTCGACACCACCGTGAGCGCGGCGAGAAGATCGGCCTGATCTGGTTCGATGCTCACGCTGACATGAACATCCCGGAGACCTCTCCCTCGGGGAACATCCACGGCATGCCGCTCGCGGCCTGCTTGGGGAAGGGCCCCGCGGCTCTCACGGAGCTCGCCGGGGGCACGCCCATCGTGAGTCCGGAGAACGCGGTTCTGGTCGGTGTCCGCAGCGTGGACGCAGAGGAGCGACGCCTCGTCAAGGAGGTCGGCCTCGAGGTCTTCACCATGCGTGAGATCGATATGCTCGGCATCCATGAGGTGATGAAGCGGGCTCTGGAGATCGCCACGCGGGGGACGGCTGGCTTCCACCTCTCCTTCGACCTGGACGGTACAGACCCGAGCGTCGCGCCAGGAGTGGGCACTCCTGTCCCCGGAGGGACGACCTGGCGTGAGTCTCACCTCGTCATGGAGCACTCAGCCGCGAGCGGAGCGATGCTCGGCCTCGAGATGACAGAGATCAACCCCATCCTCGATGACGGCAACCAGACCGCGCAGGCTGCCGTCGACCTGATCCTGAGCGCGCTCGGGAAGTCCGTCCTCTAGGAGTCCGCCGCAGTGTTCGGGACCATCAGAGACCTCATCGCGCACCGCAGACTCCTGCGAGAGTTCGTCGTGCGTGATCTGAAGGCGCGCTACGTGGGCTCGAGCATGGGCTTCTTCTGGTCCGTGATCTTCCCGCTGCTCAACCTCGCGGTCTACTTCATCGTCTTTCGGTTGATCATGGAGGTCCGCTTCGGGGACAAGATGTCGCCTGAGGCCAGTGCGATGTGGATGCTCTCGGGGATCACCGTCTGGACCGCCTTCGCTGAGACGGTCTCACGCAGTACGAACTGCCTGGTTGAGAACACGAACCTCATTCAGAAGGTCGTCTTCCCCAGTGAGGTGCTCCCGGCCTTCCTCACGGTGAGCTCGCTCATCAACATGTTGATCGGGATCCCCTTGGTGCTGCTAGGCGTCGGCTTCTTCATCTGGAAAGGGGACACCGCTGGCTTCGTCGAGGTCGAGACAGCCTCTCTCGCCATGTTAGACCTGCAGATCATGGACCCCGGCCCGGACCGCACCCTCCGCTGGGGCGGGTCGATGGTCTGCCTGCCGCTCTTGATGCTCGCGCAAGGGGTCTTCACTCTCGGGCTCGGCTACTTCCTTTCGACTCTCAACCTGTTCCTCCGCGACACCTATCACCTCGTCGGCGTGCTGGTGACCTTCTGGATGTTCGCGACCCCGATCTTCTATCCGGTGATCCTGGTCGAGAAGGCGAGAGGTGGGCAGTTCGCTTTCATCCTCGACATCAACCCGATGCACTGGCTGATCGAGAGCTACCGAGAAGTCTTGCTCTTCGGGGAGTGGCCTCCGCTGCACCTCATCGGTCCCTTCCTCCTCGTGGCGTTCTTCGTGTTTGCCGCGGGCGCGTCCTTCTTCCGCTCCCAAAAGGCTCGCTTCCCCGACCTCCTCTGATGAGCGCCAGCACGAACATGACGAGCTCGACGAGCGCGGTGGTCGCGAAGGGCCTCAGCAAGGCTTACGAGATCTACGACAAGCCGATCCACAGGCTCTGGGACCTCATCCTGCCTGGTGGCCCCCGCTGTCGTCAGTTCTGGGCCGTGAGGAACGTTTATCTCGACGTGCCGCACGGCTCCACCGTGGGCATCGTCGGTGAGAACGGCGCAGGCAAGAGCACCCTCTTGAAGCTCCTCACAGGCGTCACCCAGCCGACAGAGGGCACCATCGAGACCAGCGGCCGCGTGGCGAGCCTGCTCGAGCTCGGGGCGGGCTTCCACCCTGAGTTCTCTGGCCGGGAGAACATCTTCCTCAACTGCTCAATCCTCGGGATGAGCCAGGAGGAGATCGAGGCGAAGTACGAGTCCATCGTGACCTTCAGCGAGCTTGGCGACTTCATCGACCGCCCGGTGAAGACCTACAGCTCTGGTATGTATGTCCGCCTCGGCTTCAGCGTCGCCTCGAGCGTCGACCCGGACATCCTCTTGATCGACGAGGCGCTCTCGGTGGGGGACGAGCACTTCAAGGGGAAGTGCCTCAACTGGCTCAACGAGTTCCGTGAGCGCGGGAAGACGACGATCTTTGTCTCACACGACCTGGGCGCGGTGAAGAGCATGTGCCAGAACGTGGTGATGATGGACCGCGGCGAGGTCCTCGAACAGGGCGACGCCGAGGAGGTCTCTGACGCCTACCTCAAGCGCATCAAGGAGCGCGGTGACGAGCGCCTGAGCATGCTCAACCGCGGGGAGACCGAGTATCCGCGCTGGGGCACCGGGGAGATCGAGGTCACAGCGATGGGCATGTTCGATGAGGAGAACAACCAGACGCACGTGTTCCAGACCGGGCGCCCCTTCGCAGTGCGCTTGGAGTACAAGGCTAAGGAGGACACCGCTCAGCCGGTCTTCGGGTTGGGGATCTATCGATCGGACGGGACCTATGTGAACGGCTCGAACCACCATTGGCGGGACCATCCCATTGACCTCGAGCGCGTAGCAGCCGGGGAGGAGGGGACGGTTGAGATGAGCTTTGACTCGATGCCGCTCCTCGCTGGTCAGTACTACCTGACGACCTTCCTCTACGACCACAGCAAGGCCTCTCCCACGGCGATCGACCACCGCGAGCACGCCATCACCTTCGAGGTCGTGGATGGTGCCAGGCACCAGCACGGCTTGCTCTACCTGCCGACCCGCTGGAGGATGGAGCGTCGGAATGGTGGAGAGGTCACCACGACGGAGTCCACCTCATGAGCAAGGGGGACACCAGCCTCCCGTTCGATCAGTACCAGCGCTATCGACTGGTCGCAGACCTCATAGACCGCGCCAGGGGGTCGCGCGGTCCGCTCCGTATCCTGGACGTGGGAGGCCGGACCGGTCTCTTGGCGAAGTTTCTCCCGAAGGACCGCGTCGACCTCGTCGACCTGGAGTCCTCTGAGATACGCGGCTTGGTCTTGGGGGACGGCTCGCGCTTGCCCTTTGCGCCCGAGAGCTTCGACGTGGTGGTCTCCTTCGACACCTTGGAGCACGTCCCTACCCGCCGCCGAGCGGCCTTCATCGAGGAGTCCTGGCGCGTGGCGAAGAGCTGGGTCATCCACGCTGGTCCATACCAGACGAAGCGAGTCGAGGACGCCGAGGCGCGCCTGCGGGCCTTCTTGAGCGAGAAGCTCCAGCAGGAGCACCGATACCTGGAAGAGCATCACAGCCACGGCCTCCCGAAGCGGGGTGATGTGGAGGGGCGGCTCAAGGAACTCGGCGGTGAGGTCCTCTCCGTGGGGCACGCGAACATCGAGCGCTGGCTGGGGTTGATGTGTCTGGCCATGTACATGGATCGCGACGAGCCTCTGCGCGGGCTCGCGTCTGAATTTCACCGCTTCTACAACGAGGCCCTCTACGCCCACGATCACGAGGGTGAGGTCTATCGGCACGCCGTGGTGGCCGCCTTCAACGGCGCCCCGCTCCCCGACACCGAGGGGCTCTTCTCCGCTCAGGCAGCCCCGCTTGGCTCGACCAAGCCGATCAACGCCCTGGTCAAGGAGCTCATGCGCTTCGACGTCCAGCGCGACGCGATCGTTCCTGAGTGGGAGCGGCTGCACGAGGTCAACGCCGCCTTGGCGGATGACATCGGGCAGCACGCGCGCGCGCTCAGCGAGGCGCGAGAGGAGATCAAGCGCCGCAAGGAGATGACCAAGCAGCTCCGCCTGGACGCCCGTGACCTGCGGGTGGAGCTGAAGGTGATCTCCCGGGAGGCGAGAGAGGAGCGCAAGGCGTCCGCCGCTGCTCTGAAGGCGCTAGAGCAGGACCTCGGCGGCAACGTCCGCGCCCGTGAGGCCCTTGAGGGGGTCGTCGCTGAGCGTGAGGCCGAGATGGAGCTCGTGCAGGAGGAGCTCGATCGCGAGCGGAAGGAGAGCTCTCAGAGCATCGCGGCGCTCGAGGCGGACCTCGCGAGCCACCACGAAGTGCGCGCGGAGCTAGAAGAGCTCCTCAAGGTGCGCGACGCTGCAGGAGAAGAGCTCGCGCGCACGCTAGAGGAACAGAGTCAGGAGACCGAGGAGGTCGTCAGGCAACTGACGGCTGAGCTTGAGGCGCATCAAGAGGCGACCAGCACCCTCGAGGCAGAGCTTGAGGCGCTAGGCGGGCACGTCGGCGGTCTTGAGGAAGAGCTAGAAAAGCAGCGCGCCGCTGCCTCTAAGGTTATCGAGGCCTTGGAGACCGACCTCGCTGGGCACAAGGAGTCGCACGCCGAGATGAGCGCGACCTATGCCGGTCAGCTAGAGGCGGTCGAGACCCTCG
>JAKVCE010000196.1 GCA_022447405.1 Planctomycetota bacterium
CTCGCAGGTCCAGATCACCGCGTAGTCCTGCCCGGCTCTGCGCTCTTGGGGGCATCACTGCTCGTGCTAGCAGACGCCATGGCGCGCATCACCGTCGCTCCTGCGGAGCTGCCCATCGGGCTCGTGACCTCGATCCTCGGCGCTCCATTCCTGATCTTCCTTCTCGTGAAGAGGCGAGGAGGGCTGCAGGGATGATCTGCTCATCACGCCTCTCGGTCAGCTTTGGCGCTCAAGAGATCCTTAAAGAGGTCTCCTTTGACATCCACCACGGAGAGACAGCCTGCGTGATCGGTCCGAACGGCGCGGGGAAGAGCACGCTCATCCGTGCGCTCTCTGGAGACCTCAAGCCAAACAAAGGTGAGGTGATGCTCGCAGGAGATCCCATCAAAGACCTCCCGCTGGACACCCTCGCGAGGAGGAGAGCGGTCGTCACTCAGGACACCTCGGTCCCTTTCTCCTTCCGATCTGCAGAGGTGATCGCGCTGGGCCTGACGCCGTGGGGGCTCTCATACGTGGAGGCCGAAGGGGTCATACGCTCTGTCGCTGACATCACAGACGTCCAGCACCTGCTCGGGAGAGACATTCGCACGCTCTCCGGCGGAGAGCGACAAAGGGTCCAGCTCGCGCGGGCGCTGGCGCAGCTTTGGCCTGGAGACTTCTCTAGCCAAGCCCTCTTACTAGACGAGCCCATTAGCGCCCTCGACATGGGGCAGCAGACGCGGACGCTCAACCTTCTGCGAGATCTGAGAGAGAGGGAGCTCACGATCATCTGCGTCATGCACGACCTCAACGCAGCGCTCAGCTGTGCCGACCGGCTCTTGCTCCTAAAGGGCGGCGAGCTGATGGCTGATGAAGACCCCTACCGTTTGGACTTGCCACGGCTCCTGAGTGAGGCCTTCGAGACGCCGCTCCAACAGGTCCAACGAGGCACAGGTAAAGCTCCGATCATCACCCCGGTGAGGACTCACCGGTTGAACAGACCTAAACTCAAATCCTCTCCCCAAGAGAAAAGACATGCCCACACAGACTGCACCGATCGCTGACCCTGACACCCTCGCCGCTCAATGGACCGACCTGCTCGAAGCAGAGCCCAAGCTCCGCATTCGAGACGCCGCCGAACGCCTCGGCGTCAGCGAAGCGAACCTCCTGGAGCTCTCCCTTGAAAAAGGCGTGACGCGCCTGACCGGCTCTCTCACAGACCTGTTCGCGCGGGTCGGAGAGCTGGGGCGATGCATGGCCCTGACGCGGAACCAAGCGGCCGTTCACGAGCGCACGGGGGAGTATGAAGAGATCTCGTTTGGAGGTCATGGCGGCTTGGTCTTGGGGCCCGACATCGACCTGCGCCTCTTCCCGAAGAAGTGGGCGACAGCCTACGCGGTCATAGATGAGGACGCGAAGCCCACCAGGAGGAGCCTCCAGTTCTTCGACAAGAACGGGATCGCGGCTCACAAGATCTACCTCCGTGACGAGGAGAAGGCGGAGGCGTTCACGTCGCTCGTGTCCGACTTCAGTGAGGGAGACGCAGCAGGCCTGACTTACTTCGAAGCGCCCGAAGCTCCTAAAGAGGAGAAGCCGGACCAAGAGATCGACGTCGCTGGCTTCCAGGAGGCATGGCTCGGAATGAAGGACACGCACGACTTCTTCATGATCTGCCACAAGTATGGTGTGAGCCGCACACAAGCGCTCCGCCTCGCTCCGGAAGATCACGCACTAGAGGTCAGCAACGACTCCTTCCGCCGCGCGCTCGAGGGCGCGCGTGATGGAGAGTTCCCGATCATGGTCTTCGTCAGCAGCCCCGGCGTCATCCAGATCCACACGGGCCCGGTGAAGAAGCTCATGGAGTACGGCGACTGGTACAACGTCATGGACCCCGACTTCAACCTGCACGTCCGCGAGACCGCGATCGCGTCTACCTGGATCGTTCGTAAGCCGACCAAGGACGGGATCGTCACCTCCCTGGAGCTCTTCGATGACAAGGGCGAGAACATCCTCCTGATGTTCGGCGCCAGAAAGCCTGGCAAGCCTGAGCTCACTGAGTGGCTGGAGCTCACAGAAGCGCTCATAGGTTGAGCTAAGAGAGCCAGCTCATGTCTCGCTGAGACGATGCTGACGCGTCGGGCCTCGGGTCGTTACCCTCTGGACATGAGGCTCATGTTCGAATCACTGTCCAAGGCCCTCTTCGCGAGCGCCTTGGGTCTCCTCTCCGCGCTCCCCTCGCAAGCCCAGACCACCGCGGTCACGGGCGGCACGCTGCTCCCCGTCGATGGCCCGGCCATCGAGGGCGGGGTGATGCTCGTCGAGGGCGGCAAGATCACAGCCATCGGCGCCGCCGACGCGGTCAAGGTCCCTGCGGGCGCCGCGGTCGTGGACGCGACGGGCAAGGTCGTCATGCCCGGCCTCGTCGACACGCACTCGCACATCGGCGGGATCGGCGCTGCGGACAGCTCCGGCCCCTTGCAGCCCGGCGTCCGCGTCTACGACTCGATCAACGTGCGCTCCTCCGGCTTCCGGCGCGCCCTCGCTGGCGGGCTCACCTCCCTCAACATCATGCCGGGCTCAGGGCACCTCTCCTCGGGCCAGACGGTCTACGTGAAGCTCCGCTACGGCGACGAGACCCCGCGCACCATCGACGCCATCGCCTACCGCTTCCCGGACGGCTCGCCCATGGGCGGACTGAAGATGGCGAACGGCACGAACTCGATCCGCGACGAGGGCAAGGGCGGCTTCCCTGGGACGCGCGGCAAGTCAGCCTTCCTCGTGCGCTCGCTCTACATCCAGGCGCAGGAGTACCGCGCCAAGATCGAGGCTGCTGTGGACGAGGACGGGAACCCGGACGAGAGCAAGCTCCCCGATCGGAACCTGCACCTCGAGACCTTGCTCGAGGTCATGGACGGAAAGCGCATCGTCCACCACCACACCCACCGCCACGACGACATCCTCACGGTCCTGCGCCTCGCCGAGGAGTTCGGCTTCCGCGTCGTCCTGCACCACGTCTCCGAGGGCTGGCGCGTCGCCGACGAGATCGCCGCGGCGAAGGTCCCCTGCTCCGCGATCTTGGTGGACTCTCCGGGCGGCAAGCTCGAGGCCCTGAACCTCGTCATGGAGTGCGGCGGCATCCTCGAGAAGGCCGGCGTCCGCACCGCCTTCCACACAGACGACTGGATCACCGACTCGCGCCTCTTCTTCCGCTCCGCGGCCCTCGCCGTGCGCGCGGGGATGACCCGCCAGGGCGCGCTTGAGTCGCTCACCCTCGCAGGCGCAGAGATGATGGACCTCCAAGACCGCGTCGGCTCGCTCACGCCGGGCAAGGACGCTGACTTCATCATCCTCTCCGGTGATCCCTTGAGCGTGTACACCAGGGTCGAAGAGACCTGGGTGGAGGGTGAGAAGGTCTTCGACCTCTCGGACCCAAAAGATCAGCTCTACGCGGAGGGCGGCTACGGCGCAGGCGAGGAGATCTCTCCCTACTTCTGCTGCTACGACCATCTCATGAAGAAGGAGGCCAACTAATGAGCTCTAAGATCACCGCCGCGCTCTTCGGGCTGCTCGCAGCGGGCCCGATCGCCGCCGCCCAGGTCGCAGTCAAAGCCGAGACCATCCACACTGTCTCTGGACCTGTCATCAAGGACGGCGTCGTCGTCGTAACAGACGGCAAGATAGCCGCGGTTGGGCCAGCCGCTGAGGTCAGCATCCCCGCAGGTCACGAGGTCTTGGAGGCCAAGGTCCTCGTGCCGGGCCTCGTCGATGTGCGCGCCACGGTCGGCCTGACCGGGATCTACAACGGCGACGACCAAGCCCACGACCAGGACATGATCGAGAGCTCTGCCCCCATCCAGCCGGGCCTGCGCGCGATCGACGCCTACAACCCGCGCGAAGAGCTGCTCGAGTATGTGCGCTCCTTCGGCGTGACCACGATCCACACCGGGCACGCCCCTGGGCCGCTCGTCTCTGGGCAGACGATGATCGCCAAGACCCGCACGACGACCCTGGCGGACGCCGTGGTGAAGCCCTTCTTCGGCGTCGCTGCGACGCTCTCACCGAAGGCGCAATCGGGCTCAGGCGCGCCGGGGACGCGCGGCAAGACTTACGCGATGCTGCGCGAGGCGCTCATCGGGGCGGAGGCTTACAAGGCCACCCTCGACAACTTTGATGGAGAGGGAGCTCCCCCTGCGCGAGACCTCGCCAAGGAGGCGCTGGTCGCCGTGCTCGACGGCGAGGCGCCCCTGATCGTCACGGCCAACCGCGCCCAGGACATCGCGAGCGCGCTGCGGCTCCAAAAGGAGTTCAGCGTGAAGGTGTGGCTCGATATGGCGGCCGAGGTCTACACCTTGATGGACGAGGTGAAGGCGGCGGGCGTCCCCGTGCTCATCCACCCCACGACCTACCGCGCCACGAGCGAGACCAAGAACCTCTCCTTCACCACCGCGGCCAAGCTCGCCGACGCTGGCGTCCCCTTCGCCATCCAGACGGGCTACGAAGGCTATGTCCCGAAGGTGCGCGTCCTCGTCTTCGAGGCCGCCATCGCGGCCGCGCACGGCCTCGGCTTCGAGCGCACCCTGGAGTCCATCACCCTCAGCCCCGCGAAGCTCCTCGGCATCGCCGACCGCGTCGGCTCCATCGAGGTCGGCAAGGACGGCGACCTCGCGCTCTTCGACGGCGACCCCTTCGAGTACACGACGCACTGCACCGGCGTCGTGATCGAGGGCCAGGTGGCCTCAAGGGCTGTCAGGTAGCTCTCGAGAAGCTCAGAGCGCATCTCGTAGCGCCGCAGTGATCACCGAGGCTTCGCACCAGCCGGTCGTGAGGAGCTGGGCCTGGTCTCCATCGAGGAGACCGACGCTTGGAAAGCTGTAGGCCCCGATCCCGCTCCGCAGGGCGAAGTCTCCCTCCAGCCT
>JAKVCE010000197.1 GCA_022447405.1 Planctomycetota bacterium
AAAGTCCTCGCCCTCGAGTCCCAAAAGCGCCTTGAGGCGGCCGGCGTGGAGGTCGAGTTCGTTGACCTCTGCGATCATCCCCTCCCGCTCTGCGACGGCGGCGCGTGCTATGGCGACCCCGCAGTCGCTGAGTTCAAGCAGAAGCTCATCGACGCGGACGGCTACCTGATCGCCACCCCGATCTACAACTTCGACGGCAACGCCGCGCTCAAGAACGCCATCGAGCTCACCGGCCGCGACGTCTGGACCCAGAAGGTCGTCGGCTTCCTCGCCGCCGCCGGCGGGAAGATGAGCTACATGTCGCTCTCAGGGCTCACCCTGAGCCTGATGCTCGACTTCCGCACCTTCTGCCTCCCTCGCTTCGTCTATGTCACGGGCGAAGACTTCAACGAGGACAATGAGATCACGAGCGAGAATGTGATCGAGCGCTTGGACGAGGTCACCGCAGAGCTGGTCCGTGTGACCTCTGCGCTGCGCTGAGCTTGGCACAAGACGCTAGGCTGGTAGCCATGCGTCGCCTCCTCCTCCTCTCTCTCCTCTCGGCCTGCGCCCTCCCGGGGGCAGACACTGGCCCGAGCCGACCACACATCGTGGTGATCCTCGCCGACGACCTCGGCCAAGGAGACCTCGGCTGCTACAACGCCGAGTCCAAGATCCCGACCCCGCACATGGACCGCGTCGCGCGCGAGGGGACGCGCTTCACGGACGCCCACTCCCCCTCGGCGGTCTGCACGCCGACGCGCTACGGGCTCCTCACCGGTCGCTACGCCTGGCGCACGCGCCTCAAGTCCGGCGTCCTCAACGGACGCTCCCGCGCGCTCATCGAGGAGGGCCGCCCGACCATCGCGAGCGTCCTAGGTGAGCGCGGCTACGAGTCCCACGTCGTCGGCAAGTGGCACCTCGGGCTCGGGGACGAGCAGCCCACGGACTACGCAAAGCCGCTCAAGCCAGGCCCGCTCGAGGTGGGCTTCGACCACGCCTTCCTCTTCCCTGCCTCCTTGGACATGGAGCCCTATGTCTATGTCGTAGACCACCATGTGGTCTCGGAGCCCACCGATGACATCCCAGGCAGCAAGCACCGCAGGCAAAACGGCGGCGGCTTCTGGCGCAAGGGAAAGGCCTCGCCGGGCTGGGATATGCACGCCGTGCTGCCGAAGCTCGCGGAGGAGGCCTGCGCGCGGATCACCGCTCACGCCGAGGGCGGGACAGACGACTCACTCTTCCTCTACCTCCCGCTGACCGCGCCGCACACGCCCTGGCTCCCCAACAAGGAGTGGGAGGGCAAGACCGCCATCTCGCACTACGGCGACTTCGTGGCCGAGGTCGACGGCGTCGTCGGTCAGGTGATGGCCGCGCTCGAGGCTGGCGGGATGGCGGAGGACACCCTCCTCGTCGTGACCAGCGACAACGGCTCGCACTGGCCGGTCTCCGACATCAAGAAGTGGGAGCACGACGCGAACAACGGCCTGCGCGGTCAGAAGGCAGACATCCACGAGGGCGGGCACCGCGTCCCCTTCCTCGCGCGCTGGCCCGGCCGGGTCCCCTCCGGCGAGGAGACGGACGAGCTCATCTGCCTCACCGACCTCTACGCGACCTTCGCCGCCATCACGGGTGAGGTCCCGGAGGCTGGCGGAGAGGACTCCTTCGACCTCTCGAATCACCTCCGCGGCGAGCGAGCTCCGGAGCCCATCCGCGACCAGATCGTCCACCACTCGGTGCGCGGCTTCTTCGCGATCCGCCAAGGCCCCTGGAAGCTCATCATGAAGCGCGGCTCTGGCGGCTTCACCGGCCCCGCGAGCGTGGAGCCCAAGGAGGGCGAGCCCACGGGGCAGCTCTACCACCTCGAGCGAGACCCAGCCGAGACCACGAACGTCTGGGCCGAGCACCCCGAGGTCGTCGCCCACCTCGAGGCTCTGCTCAACGCACAGCGAGAGCGCGGCCGCTCAGCGCCGACGCGCTGAGCGCTCAGTTCACGATCGGCCTGAGGACGATGTTCCGGAACTCGATGTAGGCGCCCTCGGACTGCAGGCAGATCTTGCCGGGGACCTCCTCGCACCAGATGGCCTCGTTCTGCACGGCGCCGTTCACCTCGAGGCGGAAGTAGCCGCGGTCGCAGCGGATGCGGTAGTTGTTCCACTCACCGAGCGGCCGCTCGCTCGAAGCGAGCTTCCCGCGGGTGTGCCGGCCGCTCGTGCGCTCGGGAGCAGCGACCATCGGGACCTTGTCGATGTTCCAGATGTCGCCAGCGCTCCCGGACTGCAGCTGGGCCTCCATGCTGTGGGGCCAGACCGTGTCTTTTCCCGTCATGCGACACAGGACGCCGGAGTTCCCTGCGCCGCGGTCCGGGTTGAAGCGCCACTCGAGGGTCAGCTCGTAGTTCTCGTAGTCCGCCTCAGTGCGGATGTAGCCGACCGGGTTCCCCTCGCAGCGGATCACTCCGTCCACGACAGACCACACGTCGTCTCGCTCGCCGCCGCCCCGCAGGTGGTAGGTCCAGCCCGTGAGGTCCCGGCCGTTGAAGAGCTCGATGGGCTCACCGAACTCAGGCTCGCGCTCGTCCGGGCGCTCGAGGAAGGCCAGGAGGTCCGCGATCTCTTGCGGGCTGAGACCCATGGTGAGCCCCTCGGGCATGACCGAGAGCTCCTGCTTCTTCTTCACGGCGATGTCCTCGGACGGGATCACATGCCGGTTCCCCTGGGTGTCCTTCAGGATCAGGTCGACGCCGTCCGCGAGGACGAAGCCTGAGGCCAGCGTCCCGTCGGTCGTCTGGACGAGGTAGGTGTCGTAGCCGTGGGTGATCGCAGCGGAGGGGTTCAGGACGGCGTCGAGGAGCTCGCCCCTGCCGTACTTCGAGTGGATCGCAGTGAGGTCAGGACCGATGTCCTGGCCGAAGCCGGTGTGCGCGTGGCAGGAAGAGCAGCGCGCTTGCTCAGAGCGGAAGACCTCTCGCCCACGCTTCGCGGAGCCCTCGATAGCCAAGAGCTCTGACACCGGGGGGAGCGCCTCCATGCCGGGGCGCGGGAAGTGCGCCGTCGCGAGGGCGCGCACGCCGAGGTCAGGGTTCTTGTAGATGGCGTCCGTCGCGGCGGTCACGAGGCGCTCCGGGAGCGCGCTCTCCTCTGCTCTCGCGAGGAGGAAGAGGCCGCCCTCGGGGTCCGAGGCGAGGTCCTTGGCCGCGCGCTCGCGATCGAGCCAGTCTGCCGCGGCGTCCATCAGGGTCAGCCGCCTGGGGTCCACCCCCACCTCAGCCTCTGCGTCCTCGACCCAGACCTGGAACTCGACAGACGTCCCGCAGCCTTGGCTCGTGCCTCCATAGTCCGGCCCGACGGAGACCAAGAGCCGGCGCGCGCCGCTCGGGACCGGGAGCAAGATCTGCGCGTTCGCGTGGGTCCCGATCCCGCGCTCGAAGGTCTCGTCGCCGACGCGCAGCGGACCGTTGCTCGCGTTCTTGTCGAGTCGTGTTATGCCCCAGCCTTGCTCTGCCGCGTCCCAGCTCCGCACGGGGACGACCCCGCCGTCCTCCAAGACGAAGCGCGGATCGATCCAGTCCGCCCAGTCGCAGGAGTCGCCGTCATCGCCGTCCGTCACGACGAGCCAGACCCGCTCTCCCCCCGTGACGTCCACGTCGACGTCCGTGAGTCCCGCGCGGATGACGCCGCTAGCCCAGCGCTGGGTCGCGGCGCCGAGGTTGACGTCAGGCCGCGCGCCGGGGGGCGCGTACTCGCGCCAGTGATTCTCCAAGCGGTTGTTGAACCACCAGCGCGCCTTGTCCCGCGTGTCCGCAGGGCCCGCGTGCCAGAGGACGAACATCGCGTCAGCAGCCTCGCGCGCGTCGCAGAAGGCGAGCCCATCAATCATCTGAGCGCGCGCGTCGAGAGAGAGCGCCTCGTCCATGGCGTAGGCGAGCATGGGCTCGACGGCCTCCACCGGATGGAGTCGCCAGAGCAGCTCGCGGTAGGCCTCCTCTTGGAGACCTTCGATAGCGACCGCCTCGGCGAGGAGGAGCGCGAGCTCGCCCTCGTGGCCGCGCGCGCCGATGCCGATCGACTCGACGGACACACGATCTCCGACCTCATGGTGCAGGGCGATGGTCAGGAGGGCTCTGGCACGCTCCTCCCAGTCGAGGTCCCCGAGGAGGCGCGCGAAGGTGGCGCGCACGAGCGGTGAGGCGTCGGAGGCGAGCTCCTCCCACGAGGGCGCGATCATCTCGGGCGCGTGCAGCCAGAGCGTCCGCAGCGCGGCGATGCGCAGCTCCGGCGTCCAAGCAAAGTCCTGCTCCGCGAAGGCGGCGCGGCCGCCGGGAGAGTGCTGGATCGCGAGCTGCATGGCTCGGGCCACGACGCGCGGGTCGGGGTCTCGCCAGAGCTCCTCGACGATGGGCTCCGCGTCGGGACCCATCGCGATGAGGCGCGCGCGCTCCACCGCCCGCACGCTGAGGCAGGGAGAGCGCAGGCCCTCGCGCACTTCGGCGGTGTACACCTCGGGCTCGACGCGCAGGATGCGGCCGTAGGACTCGCGATCGCCCGCGCCGTGACCGCCGACGCCGGGGTCGTACCAGTCCGCGACGTAGATGGCGCCGTCCGTGGAGACGCAGACGTCGCTCGGGCGGAACCACTTGCCCTTGCCGTCGTCCGCGGCGCGCCCGCTCGAGTCGGTGCGGCCCAAGAAGACTGAGGGCTCGAGCCTGTAAGCCGAGCCGTCGACGACAGGCATGTGCGCGTAGACGACGCCCGCGCCGGCGTCGCAGTTCAAGACAGCGCCCTCAAGCCCGGCGATGGGCCCGCTCTCGTAGATGCAGACGCCAGTCGGGCCGCCCGCGCCGTTGATGGTCCAGGTCGGCATCACGCCGGGGTCGTCGGCGTGCCAGTGCGCTGTCTGCACATCC
>JAKVCE010000198.1:0-1993 GCA_022447405.1 Planctomycetota bacterium
CATCCGGCGCGCGGCCCCGATGATCGCAGGTATGGGGGCCTCCATCGCGGATGACGCTCTGGAGCACGCCGTCATGACCGCTCCAGACGCCATCACCCCTGCAGCGAGAGAGCGCCTCGCGCTCTTCTTGGATAAGTACCTCGGCGAGGGCGCCTAGTGAGCGGGGTCGAGCCGACGCGCAGGGGCTTCCTCGGCGCAGGGGTCATAGCAGGCACCTTAGGCTGCCAAGCTGCGAGCGCCGCGAGGGCGAGCGCTGCACCCGAGGGCCCTGTGATGGTCGGCAGCCAGAATGCCCTCGCAGGCATGAAGGTCGCATGGGAGAGCGTCACCACAGAGACGGCGCCCCTCGACGCTGCGATCGAGGTCGTGAAGGTCGTGGAGGCAGACCCCAAGGACCGCTCCGTGGGCTTGGGCGGCCTCCCGAACGAAGACGGCGTGGTCCAGCTCGACGCCGCTGTTATGGACGGCGCGACCCACAACTCCGGGGCGGTGGCGTGCATTGAGAACATCCTCCACCCCTCAGAGGTCGCGCGGCTCGTCATGGAGCGCACGGACCACTGCATGATCGTGGGTGAGGGCGCGTACAAGTTCGCGCGCTCGCACGGTCACCCGCACGTGGAGCTTCTCACGGAGGAGACGCGGAAGATCTGGATGCGCTGGAAGGAGTCGATGAGCGACCGCGACGACCGCCTCGCTCCTCGCCCCAAGGCAGAGGCCGAAGAGACGGGCTCCAACTGGACCGAGGAGGACGAGACCCTCGCCCGGAGGTTGTTCCAGGGAGAGCGGGTCACAGGCACCATCCACTGCTCGATGCTGAGCGCGAGCGGAGACGTGGGCTGCACGACGACGACCTCAGGGCTCTCCTGGAAGATCCCCGGTCGAGTGGGGGACTCGCCGATCATCGGCGCTGGTCTCTATTGCGACAACGAGGTCGGCAGCGCCGGCGCCACAGGCCGCGGAGAGGCGGCGATCCTCTCCAACGCGAGCGCTATGTGCGTCGAGCTCATGCGTCAGGGCGCGAGCCCCGAGGAGGCCGGGCTGGAGGTCATGGCGCGGGTGAGCCGTCAGGCTCGTCGCGCCTCCTCATGGCAGCCCTCCCTCGTCGATGAGGGGGGAGACCCTGCGTTCTCGCTGCGTCTCTACGTCCTCTCAAGGACCGGCGCGTACGCGGGCGTGACGCTCAAGGGCGGAGGCTCGTTCTCTGTCGCTGGCGCGGGCGGCCCGCCGCGACATGAGCCGGTGGTCTCGTATCTCTAGGGGCTGCGCCCTCTAGAGCATCGCGGCGTTGAACTCTTCGCGAGAGACCGCGCCGTCGTCGTTGGCGTCTAGGATCGCGATCACGGCGGAGAGGCGCACCTCGAGGTGTGAGGGCCGCGCGAGCCACTCAAGGTCGTCTACTGTGATGCTGCCGTCCTGCGTGATGTCCAAGCGGTCGAAGTGGGGGACCGGGCCGCGGATCCTCGGCGGCAGGGGGAATGAGTCCTCGTTCTCTTCACGCGGATGGTGTTCGCTGAAGAGCGCCTTGACGCTCTCATCATTGATCACGGTGGTCTCCTCTTCCGGCTGAGCCTCCGCTGCGGGCGTGGCGCCACCAGCCGCCTGTCGGGTCGCCGCCTTGGCGCGGGGCTCTTGGAAGATGCCGAAGCGCTCTACCCGCTCGGCGTAGTAGAGGTCGAACTCAGGTCGAGAGATTTTGCCGTCGGTGTTCGCGTCGACCTTTCCGAACTGAGCTCGGTCGAAGAGCAGGCTGTGGCTGGCCTCGCGGAAGCTGATCCACAGGCTCCCGTCGTGGTCGCAGATCTTGAAGTACTCAGCCTCGATAGAGGTGTCGACCGCCGGAGCTCTGCCGCGGCCTCGGCCACCGCCTGATCTCCCGCACGGACGGCCAAGTGGAGGCTCATCGCGTTCTTGTCCATGCTGTGCGTCCACACGCTCGTGCAGAAGTGCCGTGTGATCACATCTGGCGCGTTGAATTGCGGTGAATTCATGGCAG
>JAKVCE010000198.1:2003-4882 GCA_022447405.1 Planctomycetota bacterium
GGCCACCGCCTCGTCCGTCCTGACCCGCTTGGACGTCTTCGACGGAGAGCCCGATGAAGGCGAGGAGGCCGAGTGAGAGGAGGGAGGCTGTCTTGAAGGCTGTGCTCATGGCTGTAAGAGCCGGAGGGCGTCTTGGGACCGAAGTGGGGGTGAAGGAGATTCCGCACTGCGCCCCTTAAGAGGGCGAAGTGTCGTTCCTAGATATCGGCCTAGAGGGCCCCGAGGCTTGAAATCAGCCTGGAATCAGGCCTCTAGGGCCCCCAGGAGGGCCTCTGAGACGCGGTCTGCCTGCTCATCCGTGAGGAAGGGGTGGACCGGGAGGCACAGGATCTCAGTCGAGAGGCGCGCCGCGTTGGGGAAGGCGTCCGGCCCATAGCCCCACTCAGCCGCCACCGGCTGGTGGTGGACGGGGCTCGGGTAGTGGACGGCGGCGAAGATCGACTGCTCTCTCAGGCGCTCGGCCGCGGCGTCACGGAGCTCGGCGGGGAGCCTGACGGAGTACTGGTGGTAGACGTGGCGCGTGCCCTCGTGGCGAGTGAGCGGGCGGACCTTGTCGGAGCCAGCGAAGCGCTCGTCGTAGCGCGCGGCGATCGCCGCGCGGCGGTCGTTCCAGGCGTCGAGGTGGGGGAGCTTGGTGCGCAGCGCGCAGGCCTGCAAGGAGGCAAGGCGCGAGTTCGTGCCGACGCTGTCGTGGCGGTACTTCTCTCTGGAGCCGTGGTCGCGGAGCTCACGGAGCCTGGCGGCGACATCGTCCGACGGCGTGAGCACCGCCCCAGCGTCGCCCGGCGCGCCGAGGTTCTTCGTGGGGTAGAAGGAGAAGGCCGTGGCGTCGCCGACCTCGCCAGCGCGCTTGCCGTCGCGCTCGGCGCCGTGGGCCTGGGCGGCGTCCTCGAGGAGGCCGACACCCGCCTCATCGGCGAGGGCGCGGAAGCCCATGACGTCGGCGAGCTGCCCGTAGAGGTGGACGGGCAGGACGCACTTGGTCGTCTCGTCCAAGGCGGCCGCACAAGCCTCGGGGGTGATGAGCCCCGTGTCGTAGTCGACGTCGACGAGCTGCGGGCGCGCGCCGATCCAGGCGATGGTGCCTGCCGAGGCGAAGAAGGTGTAGGCGCTCGTGACGACGCCGTCGCCGACGCCGACGCCGAGGGCGCGCAGGCCGAGGATCAGGGCGTCGGTGCCAGAGGCCACGCCGAGGGCGTGAGCCGTCCGCTGGTATGTAGCGAACTCAGCCTCGAAGGCCTTCACCTCCGGACCGAGCACGTAGGCGCCGGAGCGCAGGCACTCGATCATCTTCTCCTCGAGCGCCGGCCCGACGGCCTCGCGCTCGGCCGCGAGGTCGACAGGCCCGATCGGGGCCTGGTCGACTGTGGGAGAGGTCATCAGTCGGTGAACTCCTTGAACTCGCCGGCCTTGAGCTTGCCCTCGTACTCGGTGAGGGCCTTCTTGACCTTCCCGGAGAGGAACAGCACGCCGAGGACGTTGGGGAGCGCCATGCCGAGGATCATGAGGTCTCCGAAGTCGAGCACGTTCGAGGCGGTGATGATGGAGCCTGCGAAGGTGAAGACGAGGAAGATGATCCGGTAGATCACTCCGCTGCCGTCACCGAAGAGCCAGCTCCAGCAGCGCTCACCGTAGTAGGACCAGGAGATCATGGTCGAGAAGGCGAAGAGCACGACCGCGACCGAGAGGATGTAGGGGAACCACGGGATCGCTTGCGAGAAGGCCACTGAGGTGAGCCCCGCGCCGTTCTTGTCTGCGATGTACTGGGCGAACTCCGGGTTCCCGCTGTCATAGGCGCCGGTCACGACGATCACGAGGGCTGTCATGGTGCAGACCACGACTGTGTCGATGAAGGGTTCAAGGAGTGCGACGATGCCTTCACGCACAGCGTATGGGGTCTTCGCGGCGGAGTGTGCGATCGCAGCGGAGCCGATGCCGGCTTCGTTGGAGAAGGCGGCGCGCTTGAAGCCCGTAACGAGGACGCCGATGAAGCCGCCGAGCCCTGCGGCGGGAGACATAGCCCCTTCAATGATGATGCCGATCGCCGCGGGGATGTCCGCGATGTTCATGATGATCACGACCAGAGAGGCAGCGACATAGATGCCACACATCGCAGGGACGATCTTCTCTGCGGTCTGCGCGATGCGCTTGAGTCCGCCGAGGATCACGAGTCCGACGCAGACCGTCATGATCGCGCCGTAGACCCAGCGGTTCTCGCCGAAGAAGGGGATCGTCTCCTGCAGGGCGTTCAGGGACTGGTTCACCTGGAAGCTGTTGCCGCCGCCGAAGGAGCCTCCGATGCAGAGCAGCGCGAACATGACCGCGAGGACCTTGCCGAGGGTGCCGACCCCCATGTCCTTCAGCCCGTTCGAGAGGTAGTACATGGCTCCACCCATGACGCTGCCGTCCGAGCGCGTCTGGCGGTACATCTGTCCGAGCGAGCACTCGGTGAACTTGCTCGCCATGCCGAGGAGTCCAGCCATGATCATCCAGACCGTGGCGCCAGGTCCGCCGATCGAGATCGCGATGGCGACCCCGGCGATGTTCCCTAGGCCGACCGTCGCGGAGAGCGCGGTCGTCAGCGCCTGGAAGTGGCTGACCTCGCCCTCGTCCTCCGGGTCGTCATAGTCGCCCTTGGTGATCCTGATCGCGTGCCAGAAGAGGCGGAACTGGACGAAGCCCATCCGCAAGGTGAAGTAGATCGCGCCCAGGATGAGCCAGGCGACCGTGAAGGGGAGCTGGGTGTCCTCTTCCTGATCGTTGTCCCAGAACCAGACGTCCCAGAAGAAGACGGCTGCGAGCTTGGCGTTGATGCCCCCCAGGAAGTCATCAGCGGCCTTCTCGATCCCTGAGATCTCGGCCTCCTCCTGGATGACCGC
>JAKVCE010000199.1 GCA_022447405.1 Planctomycetota bacterium
ACGCCTGGCCCCGCCGGCCCTGCAGGACCCGCTGGGCCGGCTGGTCCAGGGAAGGGCGGGCCGGCGACCCCCGGAGCCAGGCCAGCTTTTCCGCGCGGCCCCGCTGCTCCCGCAGGCGCGTCTAGCCCCGTCGGCAGCGGCGTCGCCCTCGACCCCGCCGCCTGGCACACCTGGTGGGAGCTCCACAAGGACCCCTACCTCCGCCTGAAGGAGGCGATCTACAAGGCGCCGGCCTCGACCGGCAGCGATGACTTCTTCCTTGGGCACGGAGCTCAACCCACGAAGGACGACCTGCGCCCGCCGCAGCCTGTCATCGAGTCCGAGGTGGTGCCTGCGCTGCTCTCAGTCATCAACAAGGACGAGATGCCGAACATCATCTCTTCGGCGACGATGGCGCTCGCCAAGATCGGAGCCGAATCCTGCGGTGAGCGGGCGCGAGATGTCGAGCTCGCGATTCGGGCGCTCTTGGGCTCTGGGAATCAGGAGGTGGGGGAGACTGCGGCCTTGGCGTTGGGGCTCTTCGGTCGCCCGAGCGTAGCGCCAGACCTCTCCTCCCTCGTGGCGGACACAGCCGCTGGTCGCGAGCTCGTCGGCGGCGGCAAGGTCTCGACGCGGACGCGCGCCTTCGCCGCGCACGGCCTCGCGCAGCTCGCGCGCAGGTCTGCCAACCCCGAGATCTCGCGCTTCGCAGCTCACCAGCTCGTGGCGGTAGTGGACGGGAAGAAGGCGAATGACGAGGTCCGTCTCGCCGCGCTGAACGCCCTCGCCGTGGTCCCCTTAGCCTCTACAGAGCGCGTCGAGGCGAGCGGTGTGCGGGTCTCACCGAGCTCATCGCGGGAGGCCCTCGCCGCTTGGCTCGGAGAGAAGTGCACGCAACGAGAGCTCTCTGACCGTGTGCGAGCGCACGCTCCGCGCACTCTGGCGCTGCAGGCCATGGACGCTGCCCCCGCGCTCAAGGAGCGCGCGACCAGGCTCCTGGTGGGGCTCTTGACGCGGGGACGCACAGACCGCGAGCTGCGCTACGGCGCGGTCATGGGCTTGGGCCTCCTCGGTCGCTGTGGCCCAGAGCACACCTATGTGCGCACCGCACTCTCGCGCTCAGCCCGGGACGGTGACGCGACAGAGAGACACCTCGCGCTCATGAGCCTCGGGCAGGTCACCTCCAGGCCGGGGGCAGATCCCCAGACCGCTTGGGTCGGCGCCGATGACGCCGAGAAGTACCTGCGTGAGCAGCTCGTGCGCGGCAAGTCACGGGCCAAGCCCTGGGCGGCCCTCGCCCTCGGCGTGCAAGGCGTGGAGCAGCTCGCGCGCGGCCGACGGCTGAAGCCAGAGACTCGTGACGCCCTGCGCATGATGTCTGAGGACTGCAAGTCGCCGGCGGACGCAGGCGCTTACGCTGTCGCGATCGGTCTCCGCGCTGACATCGGAGCCGCTGAGCTCCTGCGCAAGAAGCTGGCTTACTTCTCTGACCAGCAGGCGCGGGGTGACATCAGCCTCAGCCTCGGGCTCATGCGCGAGCAGAAGAACGTACCTGCGCTGCAGGATGTGTTTCGAGACGCTGTCTATGAGCCGCACCTGCTCTCGCGGGTGATCACGGGGCTGACCCTCTCACAGGACAAGTCCCTCGTGCCGGCGATCTTGGAGGAGATCGAGGCTACAGAGAGCTCGGCGGTACGGGTGGTCTATGCCTGGGCTCTAGGGATCGTCGGCGACGCGCGCGCGGTCACGCCGCTCGCAGGGTTCCTGAAGGATGAAGAGCACGTCGCCACCCTGCGCTCCAAGTCTGCAGACTGCCTGGGCTTCGTCTGTGACCCGGAGCGGCTGTCCTGGAACACCAGCCTGAAGCGCGCGGCGAACTACCTCACCCGCGCTGATACGGTGATGGGCGGCGCCTCCTTCGGCGTCCTGGACCTCCGCTGAGCGCTTCGGGGCCACGGGGAGGGAGAGCACCCTCCCCGAACGCTCTCTGGGACGCTACCGTACCGCGCCTGGGCGACCGACCGGTCGCGGCCAGACACGATGCCTAGCCCCCAAAACCTCTTCGTCACCTGCGCCCCCGGCGTCGAGCCCTTCCTCGACGCGGAGCTCGAGAGCCTGCGCATCTCCAAGCGCGAGCGGCAAGTGGGCGGGGTCAGCTTCGAGGGCGGCTGGCGCGACGTCTGGCGGGCGAACCTCGAGCTGCGGACTGCGATCCGGGTGCTCTCGAGGGTGGGTCGCTTCCAAGCACGGAATGCGGACGAGCTCTACCGGGGCGTGATGAAGGTGGACTGGTCCCGCTTCTTGGGTCCAGAGTCCACACTCGCGGTGCGCGGTCAGGCTCGAGACTCAGAGCTCGATCACACGCTCTTCGTCGCGCAGCGGGTGAAGGACGCCGTCTGTGATCAGCTCCGCGAGCGCACCGGCCTGCGTCCGTCCGTCGACAAGAACTCGCCCACCCTGCGCATCCACGCGCACATCTTTAAGGACCGCTGCACCCTCTCGGTCGACACCTCTGGGGACTCCCTGCACAGGCGGGGTTGGCGAGAGATCCAGGGTCGTGCGCCGCTCTCGGAGTCTTTGGCCTCCGCGCTGCTCATCGCCTCAGGTTGGGACAAGCGGCAGCCGCTCCTCGACCCCTTCTGCGGTTCAGGCACCTTCCTCGTGGAGGGCGCATGGATGGCGATGGATCGCGCGCCCGGGCTGGAGCGGAGCTTCGCCTTTGAGGGCTGGCCAGGCCACGACGCGGCGGCCTTCGCCAAGCTGCGTGAGGAGCTGCGCGCGCGGGTCAAGCCCCTCGGCAAGCGAGTCATCTGGGGCGCGGACTCAGACCCTGAGATCGTGGAGGCTGCGCAACACAACCTCGAGCGCGCGGGCCTCTCGGACTGCGTCAGGGTGGAGCGGGCGGACGCGCGCGCTTTCGCGCCGCGCCACGGCTGGAACGCCCAGGTGATGACGAACCCACCCTTTGGTGAGCGTGTCAGCGAGGAGCGCAAGCTCATCAAGGTCTACGAGGGCTTCGGGGAGGCGCTCCGCGAGCACGCGGGGGGCTTCCGTGTCTCGCTGCTCTCGGGGAACATCAACCTCGCCCGCAGCACCGGCTTGCCCAACCCCAAAGAGTGGATGGACATCAAGAACGGCGCCTTGGACTGCCGCCTGCTCAGCTGGCAGCTCTGAGCTCGCGCGCTCCCTCGTCCTCTTCGTCCTTCCGCTTACGGCGATCCTCGCGCGCGCGCTTTCGCTCTTCGCGGCGCGCGTCGCGCTCCGCGAGCTCTGCCGTCCGCTTCTCCTCAGCGAGGCTCATGAGGCGCTTCATGGAGGCCTCTCTGTCGAAGACGAAGTCTTCCTCGCTGAGCTCCTCGTACTCTTTGACGAGGAGGTCTCCGACGAGGAGGCAGACCGCCATGGAGCCCTCCGGCGTGAGGTGTAAGAGGTCAGCCTGCAGGAGCTCCTTCAGGCTCTCCGGCTGGTAGTGGACCTCGCGAAGCTGGATCTCCCCTCCAGACTGGATCTTGTGGAGGAGGGAGGCGAGGGGCACCACGTGGACGTGCTCGCGCTCGGCGGCCCACGCCCGGAGCCGCTCGTTGACGGTCTTGAGGGTCTCCTCCGATGGGATCATCTCCTGCGAGATCATCGGGCGCCCGAAGTAGTTGCCCTTGAGGGCGATGGACATGTCGGGGAGGTCTCCGAGGAGGACGGGGCACTCGAGCGCTTCGAGGGCCTTGAGGGCAGCCTCCACGTGGCTCACGCGGCGCGCCTCGGACTTCGAGCCGTAGGCGTACCAGAAGAGGAAGTCGACGCCGACGAAGCAGCTCGCCTCGCCCTCCTTGGCGGCCTCGATGATCCGCTCGCCCGCGCCGCGCGGGTCGAGGAAGAAGCGCGCGTCCCCGAGGGGGATGAACTCAGCCTCTTCATCTCTGCAGGCCGCGCGGAATACATGGGCGAGCTTGACGGAGGTCTTCAACTCCTTCGAGAGACCGAAGCCGTCCGAGACGCTCGCGCCCGCCACATACACCTTCTCAAGGAGGGGCGTTCGCTCAGTCGAGGCGGCTTCGCTCGTGTCTCCAGACTGCGCAGCGGCGGCGAAGCAGCTTAGGAGGCAGAGCACGCCAGCGGTCAGGGTGGAGTGCATGCCTCCATGCTAACGCGCGCTCACGTTGTTCGTGGAGTCCGAGCTCACGCCAACTGCCAGAGCCCTCTGAATCTCTCCCCTAGGGGATGATCGTCCAGGTGCGGTAGTTGTTGGGGTTGTTGGCCTCGAGGACGATGAGCTTGCGGGTGGTGTCGTAGCTCCACCAGCTCGTGGCTTGGGTGCCGCGGAGGACGTTGGAGGGTAGGCCGCGGAAGCCGGTGATCGCGATCTCGATGGGCTGGGAGCCCTGGGTAGGTCCGAGCACAATGCGGAGGGGGCGCTGGGTCTCGAGCCCGGCGTCCTCCGCGTGGACCACGAGGCGGGAGACGTTCTCCATCTGGTCCAAGAAGAGGCGGTTCTCCTCAGGCTGGCAGTTGAAGCGGAAGGGGCTCAGGACGTTCACAGCCCCTTGCTCGACCTCGATGTCGTGGTAGCGCGCCTCGCGGTCTGCGAGGACGCTCGTCGTGCCGCTGTTGGGCTGGAGGCGGATGCGCTCGAAGGTGTCGAGGATCTGCGCCTCGTCCAAGAGCCCCCAGGTGTGCTGGTTCGTCAGGAACTCGAACACATTGGAGCTGAAGCGCTGGTCGAGGTAGGGCGAAGAGAGGAGATATCGATTGAAGAGCAGGTTCTGGAAGATGAGCCTGCAGGTGGTATCGAACTTCGCGTACCAGCTCTCGATATAGACCTGGTGGAGGTTGCGCGCGAGGTCTGAGGACATGTCGATGGCGTCGGCCTGGGGCCAGACGTGCATCACTGAGGCGCGC
>JAKVCE010000002.1:0-32324 GCA_022447405.1 Planctomycetota bacterium
CGTTGACGACGGATGAGTAGCCAAACTGATAGCAGAGGGTCTCTGTCTGGCCCTCGGCGCTCGTCGAGCTTCCGAGGTTGCTGTAAGGGAAGGAGCCCTGACCAGCGATCGGGGTCGCCGTGGCGCACTCGTCGTTGGTGATCGGGGTGTTGATCGTGACGCCGATCGAGCCCGTGCCGCCGGTCGCGCCGGGGAAGCTGCCGATCTGCAGGAGGTAGGTGCTCGCGTTGCTGCAGGCGAAGCTCACCTGAGACTCCAGGGAGCATGAGTCGTCGTTGCAGTCGAGGACAGAGCCGACCGCGGGGCAGCCGCCGCCGTTGTCAGGGTAGGCCGCGATCTTGGTGTCGAGGGTCGTGAAGCCGCAGGTGTTGACGATGGCGGTGCCGGTCGCGTCTGCGGTCCAGGAGAACCAGACATCGTTGTCCACGGCGGAGGAGCCGAACTGGTAGCAGAGGTACTCGTTCTGCCCTTCGGCGCCGGTCGTCGCGATGGAGTTGTCGTACGGGAAGGTCCCCTGCCCGGTGATGGGCATGGGCGCGCTGCAGTCGTCGCTGCCGCCGACAGACGCGGCGAACGCCCCAGGGATGCTCGCGCTGCGAGCTCCGAGGGTGGACTTCGAGGCGACCTTAGGGCCGTCCTTCATGGGGTTTGACTTCTGGATGCCCTGAGCAAAGGTGGTGCCGCTCATAGCGATGAGGGCGAGGCTCATACCGAGTGCGAAGGTGTTCTTCATGGGACGTCGGAGCTTTGTGTGGTTGGAGTGAGAGGGCCCTGACGGCATCTATTTGCGAATCTGTTCGTCGGGCCTATTTGCAGTGGTTTTACCCACGATATGAAGGTTAGCCCGGGACAGCGTAATTTGGGGGGGAAGCGCCCAAAGATCGGACAGGCAGATAAGGGCTCAGGAGATCGACCGTAAGCAATTGTCTTTAATTCACTTACAGAGCTTTAACCGACGCAGAGTCGCAGGTGCGGGTGCTCTTGATGTGCTTTGAAGGTGAGCCCACGCCGATTGTGCTCATGTGGTAACGGCGGCGTGGGCCTACACTATGAAGGGTCCAGGGTCTCAACAGAGCCTCTGTGTCCCAGCTCACTCAGAAAACTCTCCGGACGAACACTATGTGGCACAAGACACTCGGCGGCGGCGCCCTCGCGCTCGCCATCTTCCTCCTGGGCGCGCCCGCTGGCGCAGCCCCTCAATGATGCGGTGGAGGCGGTGCCTCCTTCGGTGGCGGCGCGGGCTTCTCTGGCCCGAGTCTCCCCGGCAGCGGCACCAACTCCGGAACGTCCAGTTGGACGCGAGGAAAGACGAGCAACTCACGCCTGCAAGCTGATTGGCAGACGCCGACGGTCAAAGCAGAGAAGAGCCTGGAGCTCCAAGCCGCGCTGAAAGAGCTGCGCGGTGACGACCCCCGCCCCTTGCTCATTCTCCGTGACTGCGAAGGCTGCAAGAACAAGGAGGGCGACCTCCTGCAGCGCACCCTCGTCGAGGAGCGCACCTTGCTCGCCACTGGCTGGTTCAACTGCGTGCGCTTCGGCCACGAGGTGATGGAGCCCAGCCACCCCTTCCACGTCATCTTCGACCACGAGCGTCACCCGCACATCGCGATGTCGTCCTGGGATATGAAGACCTTCGTCCAGGTCCACCGCTCCAGCCCGAAGGAGCTCTGGAAGGCGATGAAGCGCGTCCTCGGTAAGGACTACAAGAAGAGCGCTGAGTCGGCGATGAAGAACATCACCAAGCTCCTCAGCGAGTACGACGCCCTCGACGATCGCGAGAACGCGCTCCAAGAGCAGCTCAACACCAAGCGTGAGCGCGGCAAGGACGCGCGCGCCAAGGTCCTCGAGAAGGAGCTCGCTGAGCTCGCAGAGGAGCGTGAAGAGCTGATCGCAGACGAGATGAAGCTGCGTGACCTCGGCTTCAAGAAGATCAAGGAGCGCGAGAAGCTCTTGGGCGAGAACGCCTGAGCCTCCGAGCTCTGACCGAAACAAGGGGCGCGCCCGTTTGGGCGCGCCCCTTCTCTTTGGTCTCTGTGCCTCCTGGGCTTACCCTCAACCCATGCGCCACCTAGCCTGCCTCGCGCTCAGCGCGCTCCTTGTCAGCTGCTCCTCCTTGGGGAGCTCGGCCACAGGCCTCTCTGGGTCGCTCGTCATCGCGGGCGGCGGGATGTCTTCGCGCTCACTGGAGGTGAGGGAGGCCTTCCTGGCGCGGAGGCTGAGCGGCGAGGTCGGCGTGATCGGCGCGGCGAGCTCAGGCCCTGAGGCGAGCGCAGCGCGGGGCGTGCGCGCGATGAACGAGGCGGCGGGCGCTGAGGTCGCCGTCGCGCTCCCCTTCAACGCGGGCGAGCCCGAGCTCGCGGATGACCCCGCGCTCGCCGCGAAGATCGATGGCTGCGGCGCGCTCTGGTTCACCGGCGGGAGCCAGTCACGGATCGTCGAGGCGATGCGCCCTGGCGGGAGAGAGACCTTGGCCTGGCGCGCTTGTGTGAGACTCCTCGAGCGCGGCGGCGTCATCGGCGGCTCCAGCGCGGGCGCAGCCATGATGTGCGACCCCATGATTCGCAGAGGGCGCAGCGCGAACGCCATGCGAGCGGGCGTCGGCCCGGAAGGCGTCGACCTCGGAGCAGGGATGGGCTTCTTCCCATGGGGGATCGTCGATCAACACTTCTTGGAGCGCGGTCGCTTCGGTCGCTTGGTCGTCGCGCTTGGGGAGACGGGCATCCGCCTCGGATGGGGGATCTCTGAAGACAGCGCGATCGTCGTCGACCGCACGACCGGGTGGGCTGAAGTGATCGGTTCGAGCGGCTTGGCGCTCTTTGACATGCGTGAGCTCCAAGTGAGCGAGGGCCGCTGGGAAGGAGTGGGCCTCTCGCTCTTGAGCTCTGGTGATCGCGTGAACGCGCTGACTGGGGAGGTCGTAGCGACCTCGGGCTCTACAGCGCGCGCTCCTTTGGGAGAGCCAGAGAGGGCGCTCGTTATGGAAGGGCTCTTCAACGCCGAGGCTCTGAAGCAGGCTGTGCATCAGCTGTTCGACACGCACCGTGAGAGGGCGCTCCTGCGAGATGGCGCGGAGGGCGCGCTCTTGCGTCGAGGCGCGAACGCGCGGGCGTGGGTTCGACAGGGAGCCTCAGGTGCCGAGCAGATGAGCGCAGCTGGGCTGCGGCTCGATCTCTATCGCATCACCGAATGAGGCCTGCCGCTCAGTCGGCCAAGCGCTCATGCTCCGACTCGGCGAAGCGATCCGTCATGCCTGCGATGTAGTCGCAGGCTGCGCGGGCGGTGCCGACCTCTTCTGCCCAGGCCTGGAACCACGGCCGCATCTCGGAGGGCGCTCTGGTGTAGACCTCGAAGAGGTGGCCGAGGACCTCGCGCGCGTAGGCTGAGAACTCGGTGAGCTCGGGGTGTCGGTAGAAGTGCTCGTAGAGGAAGGCGTGCAGCTCCGCGACTTGCTCGCGCAGCTCTTGGGAGTGCCTGATGAGCAGACCGTCCGCCTCACGTGCTTCGTCCGCTGTGGTGATGCCAGCGTCCTGGATCGCCGCAGCGCTGGCGATCGTGAGGTCTTGGATGCAGGCGCCGATGACCTCGTTGGCGATGCGCTCTACGCGCAGGTTCTTATCGTCGGTTGAGGCGAGGAAGCCGGGGTGATCCCGCTCGACGCGCTCTGCGGCCGTACGCCAGAGGGCGCAGCCTGCGTGCAGGGTCTCTTCTGTGAACATGTCGGCGGTGAGCCCATCGACGAGGTCGTGCTTGTGGTACGCGGTGGAGTCGGCGAGGTCGGCGACCTGCGCCTCGAGGAGCGGGTGGCGACGCCGGGGCTGGAACTCCTCGGGCCAGACCTCGGCGCTCTCGTGCTTCAAGAGCGACTCGCGGATCTCGCGGGTGAGGTTGAGGCCCGCGTACTCAGGGCTGCGGCGCTCCAAGAGGTCGACGACGCGCAGCACCTGGTTGTTGTGGCGGAAGCCACCGTGCTCGGTCATGAGCTCTTGCAGCGCGGTCTCGCCGCGGTGCCCGAAGGGCGGGTGACCGATGTCGTGGGCGAGGGCGACGGCTTCGCAGAGGGCCTCGTTGAGCCTGAGGGTGGAGCCCACAGAGCGCGCGACCTGACACACCTCGAGGCTGTGGGAGAGGCGGGTGCGCTGGTGGTCGCCGCGGCGGTTCACGAAGACCTGCGTCTTGTACATGAGGCGACGGAACGCGGTGCAGTGGGTGAGCCGGTCGCGGTCGCGCTCGAAGCAGGTGCGGAAGTTGGAGTGATCCTCCGGGTGGGCGCGGCCGAGGGAGTCCGCGCTCTTCATCGCCCAGGGGGCGAGCTCGCGGGCCTCGCGCTCTTCGCGGGCGGCGCGGTCTAGGAGTCCGGGGGTCTCGCTCATCAGCACCAGAGAGCCTAGCCGCTCAGGCCGCGCTCGTGTGGTTCAAGGTCTCCCCTCTGAGAGCCACAGACCGATCCAGAGGTACTGGGGCAGCCAGTGTGAGCAGGCGTCGAAGTCGCCCGCCCAGAGATCTTCGCGCGCGAGGAAGTGCCCCAGGTGTTCCTGGTAGCGTCCCCGCGCCTCCGCGCTCCCACTCCCCGCGTCGAAGGCGTCGGGCCAGGTGCGGCTGATCACGACTCCGAGCGGATGAACGGTGGGGACGGTGACGGTCTCGGGGAGCTCCGGGAGCGGGCCGGGGTCATAGGGAGTGGCCTCCCCTCTGGCGCTCCGCACCGTGAGCGCGTGGATGGCGGGGAGCCACAGGAAGTCATAGCCGTGTGCGCTTGAGAGGTCAGCGAGGGCGTCGCGGTGGGGGGCGAGCTTCGTCTCATGCAGGGCGCGGAGGCGCTCCTTCGCATCCTCTGATGCGGGCTCCGACCACGTGACGAGCAGGAGCGCCATCAACCAGGACCTGTAGTCGCCTGTGAACCCGCGCTCGCCGCGCTCGGGGAAGGGGCTCTCCTCAAGTCGACTGATGAGGTGTGACCCGAGCTCATCGCGCCAGGCGCCAGTCGCCTCCGGCGCGCCCGGATGCTTCTCAAGCTCAGAGAGGAGCAAGAGGAGCCAGGCCTCGTCGTAGGGCGCTGTCCTTTGGTGATTGGATGCCCGCGACAAGAGGAGCTGCACCTCGTTCGCGAGCCCCTCTCCCGCGAGGCGCGCGTAGAGCCAGGCGCTGAGCGCTTCGTCCTCGGCTGTGCGTGCGTGGAGGAGGAGGCACCAGTGGGCGATCACGCAGGAGTGCCAGTCATAAGAGCCAGTGAAGAGGCCCTCGCGCTCCGTCTCTTCGCCCCAGGGGTAGAGGCTGTGGTTCGGCTCGCGCGTCTCGATCCCATCTCGCATGAGCTCGACGAGGCGAGGCCGGAGCGCCGCCAAGTCGGGCTCTTGGCTGGGTGTCGGTCCGGTGGTCATGACGAGGAAGAGCGGGAGGGTGAAGAGTTCCATCGGTGGGCGCTCAAGGCTGAGCACACAGTATGTGATCGAGGCTCCTTGAGTGACGGTATCGTGCCCGTATCCGCGGGCGAGAGTTGGCTGAAGTGAAGGCGCTCTCTGGGCGCGCTGGTTAGGATCTCTCTCAAGAGCCTCGGCATGACGACGACTCAGGAGAGCAAGGCGGTCCGCTATCACGACATGGACGCGCTGCGCGCGACAGCGATGATCCTCGGGATCGCGCTGCACGGCGCGCTCTCCTTCGTGCCCTTCCCCTGGAGCGTCCAGGACAGCGAGCAGCACGAGGCCTTCGGCACCTTCTTCTGGGCGATCCACGGCTTCCGGATGCCGGTGTTCTTCGTGATGAGCGGCTTCTTCACCGCGATGCTCTGGCGCAGGCGCGGCCTCGGCTCGATCCTGAAGCAGCGCTTCCTGCGCGTCTTCCTCCCCTGCATGGTGGGGATCTGGACGATCTGTCCGCTGCAGGACTGGGCTGGTGGCTTCGTCTACACCGAGACGCCCCCAGAGTGGCCCTTCGAGGTGGAGGAGGAGACCCGTGTCCCCACCGAGGTTCAGGAGGTAGAGCGCGCAGAGAGCCTCCCGCTCGCGGCCAAGCTCGGCCAGCGCGCTGTGGTCGAAGAGCTCCTCGCTCGCGGGGACGACGTAGACACTCGGGATGACTGGGGCGCGACGGCGCTGCACTGGGCGGCGGTGACGAGCGAGGAGGAGATCGTCCGGACGCTCATCGAGGAGGGCGCGGACGTCAACGCGAAGACGGGGGACGGATCGCGTCCGCTGCACTGGGCGGCCTTCCTGGGTGAGCCTGTCATCGTGGAGCTCCTCTTGGAGGCAGGCGCAGACCCGAGCGTTCGGAATCAAAAGCGCGAGTCCCCGCTCGACACGATCCGCGCGCCGTGGTCGGGAGAGATGGCGGGGGTCGTCAAGTGGGTCGCGGGCTTCATGGAGGTCGAGGTCGACGTCGACCGCGTCAGAGAGGATCGCCCGGAGATCGTCGCGCTCCTCGAGGCCACCGGCTTAAAGCTCGACCTCCCGAGCGCCGCTAAGCGCGGTGACCTAGACGCTGTGCGAGCGCTCCTTGAGGAGGGCGCCGACACCGAGGAGCGGATGGGGGACAAGAGCTCCGCGCTGCACTGGTCTGCTGTCCACGGTCACTACGAGGTCGTGGAGGCCTTACTCGAGGCTGGCGCGGATCCGAACGTCAGGTCCGAAGACGGAGGGACCCCGCTCCACTGGGTCGCCTTCCTGGGAGAGTCTGAGATGGTCGAGCTGCTCCTCGAAGAGGGGGCAGACCCGAACATCGCGAACTACAGCGGCCTGACCCCGCTCGACACGATCAGGCCCTCTTGGGATGAGCTCGAGGGGGTGACCCTGTTCTTCGCAGGGATCATGGAGCTCGACCTGGACCTCGATGAGCTCAAGGAGGACCGGCCCGCGGTCGTCGCCGCGCTCAGTGCTGGCGGCGCAGAGGGCGGCGGCGGTGACGGCGACTTCGACCGCTGGATCTGGGGTCTGTTCACCGGAAACGTCTTCCACCACCTGTGGTTCCTCTGGTTCCTGTGCTTCTTCGTGGTGGCCTTCGCGGGCTACGCCTTCTTCGCGAGCGTCGTCGGCTTGAAGCGACTCCCGCGGGTGCTCATCAACTCGCCGCTGCGCTACCTCTGGCTCCTGCCCCTGACGCTCATCCCGCAGCTCATGATGCGCGACGGCCAGGTCGGCGGCTTCGGCCCGGACACGTCGACGGGCTGGCTCCCGTTCCCTCACCTGCTCCTCTACTACTGGGTCTTCTTCTTCTTCGGCGTCCTCTACCACGACACCAAGGAGGAGGACGACAAGGTCGGGAGCTGGTGGTGGCTGACCTTGCCGCTGGCCCTCTTCGTCGTCTTCCCGATCGGAACAGGCTTCTCATTCGGTGACTCGGGCTCGCTTGAGGAGGGCTTCTTCAGGGAGTCACAGCACCTCATCGCCTGCTCTTTCGAGGTGCTCTTCGTCTGGCTGATGATCTTCGGCTCGATGGGCTTCTTCCGGAGGTTCTTCAGCAGCGGGAGTCGTGTCATGCGCTACGTCTCCGACTCCTCCTACTGGCTCTACCTCGCCCACCTGCCGCTGATCCTGCTCGGGCAGTGGTTCGTGCGCGACTGGCCCATCTCACCCTTCATCAAGTTCCCGCTCATGTGCGGGGTCGTGACGGGGCTGCTCCTCCTGAGCTATCAGCTCTTCGTTCGCTACACGCCCATAGGGACCTTCCTGAACGGCAAGCGCGAGCGAACGGCTCAGGCGTCCGTCGCGGCGGACTGACTGACCGAGCGGTAAGCGTCTCGGAAGGTCTCGCCATCCGCTGCGCGCTCGAGCGCTTCCTTGGTCGCCTGCAAGGCAGGGTCGCTCACGGCCTCTTCGAGCGCGGCCTCGTCGAAGGCGAGCGCATCGAGGAAGCGGGCGAGGAGCGGGAGGAGCTCGGTCGCTGTGTCATGGGCGCGGAAGAGCGGCGGCTTCACGAGCTGGAAGTCGCGGTGGTAGCCGCTCGGCAGGTCCTTGAGCGTCTCCATGAGGGCGGCGCGGTCTGCGATCATCCCGCGCGCCCTGCCGCGCATGAGCTCGATGAGGTCTGGGTTGCGCTTCTGCGGCATCAGCGAGCTCCCGGTCGTGAAGGCGACGGGCAGCTTCAAGAAGCCGAACTCGCTCGTGGAGAAGAGCCAGAGATCAGCGCAGAGCTTGCCGAGGTCCAAGGCGACGGCCTCGAGCGCCGTGAGGTAGGCGAGCTCGGCGCGGCCGCGGCTGTGCTGGGTGAGGGTGACGGGCTCCTCCGGCGCGTCGAAGCCGAGGCGCTCGGCGACGAAGGCGCGCTCCAAGGGGAGCGGGATGCCATAGCCCGAGCCTGAGCCCAGGGGACACTTGGAGATGCGCGCTTCGCATGCTGTGAGCTCGGCCGCGTCTGCGGCGAGGGCGGCGGCGTGAGCGCCGGCCCAGTCGGCGACCGTGGAGGGCATCGCGCGCTGGAGGTGGGTGTAGCCGGGGAGCGGCAGCGCGCCCGCGCGCTCGGCGAGCTCGTTGAACGCAGCGGCGAGCCCGTCGAGGTGAGCGCGGGTCTCCTTCACGGCGTCCCGGAGCCAGAGGCGCATGTCGACGGCGACCTGGTCGTTACGCGAGCGGCCGGTGTGGAGGCGCTTGCCGTCCTCGCCGATGGCCTCCGTCAAGCGACGCTCCACGGCGGAGTGGACGTCCTCGTCCTCCGGACCGACGGTCCATTCGCCAGCGGTCCAAGAGGCCAGGAGGCCTTCGAGCCCGGCGCTGATGTTCGCGTGCGCGTCCTCGTCGATGACCCCGGCCTTCAAGAGCCCCGCCGCGTGCGCGAGGGAGCCCGTGATGTCGTGGCCGACCAGGCGTTGGTCCATGCGCCAGTCCTCACCGATGGTGAAGGCGAGCATGCCCTCGTCGATCGGCTCGCCGCGGTCCCAGACGGGGGGGTGGAAGCTGCGCTCTGTCATGAGGTGGCTCCTTCGAGCTGGAGCGACTCCAGGGAGGCTCCGATGACCCGGGTGTAGAAGGCGCAGCCGGCCTCGACCTCGCTGCGCAGGCAGAACTCGTCGGGGACGTGCGAGCGCGCGGTCTCGCCGGGTCCGCACTTCACGGCGGGGACTCCGGCGAGGAGCGCCATGTCACTCATGGTGGCGGAGCCCGTCGCCGCCTCTGCGCCTGCGGCCTTCATGCAGGCCTGCACGAAGGGGTGCTCGTCTCCTGTCTCGACCGGGCGCAGGCGCTCGGAGCGGATGGTGATCTTTGCTTGGGGGAGGCGCTCCTCCAAGAGCGCGACGCACTCGCTGGCTGTGTGCGGCGGTGCGAGGCGGCAGTCGAAGACAGCCTGGGCAGCGTCCGGCACGCGGTTGTGGCGGTCGCCCGCGTTGAGCTGGGTGCAGGTGACGGTGCTCGCGCCGAGGAGCGGGTGCTCCTCCTCGAGGGTCACGCACTGGGGGAAGCCGGCGAGGTCATTCGTCGCGAGGAGCAAGGCGTTTGTGTGCTCGACCCGCCCCGCGTGGGCGGCGTGACAAGAGCTCCCTTCCCAGTCGGCCAAGAGGACGGCGAGGCCGGCCTGTGCGCGGACGACGCTGAGGCCTGTGGGCTCGCCGGTGATCGCGCCGTCGGGGAGGCCTGTGTGGGCGAGGATGTCTTCCATCCCGCGGTTCGTCGTCTCTTCACACGCTGTGATCGCGAGCTGCAGCGTGCCTGACGCGCCGCCCTGCTTCGCGAAGGCGAGCGCGCCCCCGATCATCCCGACCACCGCCGCGCCCGCGTCGTTGGCGCCGAGGCCGACGAGCTTCCCGTCCTGCCAGATCCCGGCGTAGGGGTCGGCGGTCCAGGAGGGGCCAGCGGGCACCGTGTCCATGTGGGAGTTGAGGAGCAGGGTGGGGCCAGGGCCGCGCTCGATCGTGACTAAGAGCGAGTCACCGACGCGCTCGACGTCGAGGCCGCGCTCCTGGAAGAAGCTCCAGAGGTGGTCGCGGACGCGCGCCTCGGAGCCCGAGGGGCTGGGGATGCGGACGAGCTCCGCGAGGAGCGCGCAGGGGTCGTAGCTCACGCCGTCACCTCCTCGGCTTCGCTGAGGATCAGGGTCCCCGCGCCTTGGTTTGTGTAGAGCTCGACGAGGAGGGAGTCCTCGTCCATCCCGCTCACGACGTGGACGCGCTCCACGCCGCCAGCCATGGCGGCCTCGATGGCCGAGGTCTTGACGTGCATGCCGCCAGCGACGGTGCCGCCCTCGCGCTGCTCGAGGAGCTCGGCGAGGGAGAGGACGCTGATCGCGGAGTGCGGGTCGGCGGGATCAGCGAGGACGCCAGCCGCTGAGGTCAGGAGCACGAGCTTCGCCGCGCCGAGCCCGACCGCGAGCTCGGAAGCCAAGAGGTCGGCGTTCACGTTCAGGTGTCCGCCTGCGCCGTCTGTTACCGGCGGCGCGACGAGGGGGATCACGCCCTCATCGAGCGCAGCCTTCACGGCGCCCGAGTCGACGCTCTGGATGTCACCGACGAGCCCGAAGTCGACCTCGCCCTCGGAGGTCTGCATGGGCGGGCGCTTCGTCGCGACCGCCGCGCTCATGGATGAGCTCGCGACAGATCCGCGCGCGCTGAGCGCGTCCGAGAGCGCCTGCGAGAGCTCCTGCGTGCTCTTCGTGAGCGCCTCGAGCGCCGCAGGAGTGGTCACGCGCCTGCCGTCAATGAAGACCGGCTCTTCGCCGAGCGCGCGCTGGCACTCGTTGGCTTGCGGCCCCGCGCCGTGGACGACGACGAGCCGCGCGCCCAGCGCGTGGACGCAGGCGAGCTGCTCTGCGATGCGGCGCACATGGCGCGGCTTCGCGAGGCAGGCGCCGCCCACCTTGACGACGAAGGTCTTGCCGCGGTGCTCGCGCACATGCGCGGAGGCGCGGATGAGGTCGAGGCTCATGCGCCCACCTCCGCGGGGAGCTGGAGCGGGCTCTCACAGCCCGCAGGCCCGCTCAACATGTGCTCGAGGAGCGCGGTCTGGGCGTGCAAGCGGTTCTCAGCCTGTCGCTGCACGAGGCTCGCGGGTCCGTCGAGCACGGCGTCCGAGACGACGACGTTGCGGCGCACGGGGAGGCAGTGCATGAAGCGCGCGCCGGCGCTGAGCGAGTCCGGCGTCACCTGCCAGTCTCGCAGCTCGAGCTTCTTGAAGCTCTCGCCAGCGGTGTCACCCCAGGACTCGAGGCTGCACCAGGACTTGGCGTAGACGATGTCCGCGTCCTTCGTGGCGCCAGGGTCGTTCGTGATCTCGAAGCTGCCGCCGCTCGCGTCAGCGAGCAGCTTGGCTTGGGCGATGACCTCCTCGTGGAGCTCCCAACCTTTGGGACAAGCGAGGACGACGTCCATCCCGCGCTGCGCTGCCATGCACACGGTGGAGTTGGCGACGGCGTGGGGGAGGGAGCGCGGGTGCCAGGTCCAGGTGAGGACGAGCTTGGCGCGCGTCGAGACCTTGAGCTGATCGAGGGTCGCGCGGTCGGCCAGGGCTTGGAGCGGGTGCCAGAGCGCGCTCTCCATGCTGACGACCGGCACGCTCGAGTGCTGGGCGAAGCCTTGGAAGACGTCATCGGCGAGGTCGGAGGCGAGGTCCTCGAAGCGCGCGAAGGAGCGCACGCACAGGGCGTCGACATAGCTCGAGAGGACCGGCGCCGCCTCGCGCACGTGCTCGGCCGCGTCTGAGTCCATGACGACGCCGTCGCCTGTCTCGAGCTTCCACATGCTCGAGCCAGTGAGTTGCACGAGGTCGAGGCCGAGGAGCCCGGCGGCGCGCTGCATGGAGGCTTGGGTACGGAGCGAGGGCGCGAGGAAGAGGAGCCCGAGGGCGAGGCCCTCATAGCGCGCGGGCGTCGCGCCGCGGCGGAGCTCCGTCGCGCGGTTGGAGAGCGCCTCGACGAGGTTGGCGTCGAGCTCGGACAGCTTGTAGAGACCGTTCATGCGGAGACCTCCAGGTTGGCGAGCGCTCCCTTGAGGCGCTCGGCGTGGGCGGGGGTGACGGTGAGAGAGGGGGAGAGGCGGACGATCTTCGGGTCCCAACAGGTCCCGACGAGGACGCCTTGCGCGAGGAGCGCGTCGCGCACCTCCTTCGCTGTGACGCCGTCAGTGAGCTCGAGCCCGAGGAGGAGCCCCGCGCCGCGCACGGCCTTCACCGGGCCGACCCCTGCGCACTCTTGGAAGGCCGCGCTCGCGGCGCGGACGCCCTCCAAGAAGCCGGGCTCGCTGAGGCGCTTGGCGGTCTCGGTGGCAGCGACCATCGCGAGCGGACCGCCCCCGAAGGTGGAGCCGAAGAGGTTCGTGGGCGCGCGCTCTGCGGCGGCCTCTTGCGCGAGGGTGAGTCCGAGGGGGAAGCCGGAGGCCGCGCCCTTGGCCGTGGTGATGACGTCTGGGAGGACGCCGAAGTGCTGCGCTGCGAAGGGGACGCCGAGGCGTCCGTTCGCGGTCTGCACCTCATCAAAGAGGAGCATCGCGCCGGTCTCGTCGCACTTGGCACGCAGCGCCTCGAGGAAGCCTGCGGGCGGCTCGACCACGCCGGCGAGGGACTGGATCGGCTCGAGGATGCAGGCCGCGGTCGACTCATCGATCCCGTCCAGTGATCCCCACGGGCTGCGGGTCACCTCGAAGGGTGCGCTGGGGAAGCCCGGGGTGCGCGGGTCCGTGACAGCTGCGGCTGCTGCGGTGCGACCGTGGAAGGCGCCCTCGAAGCAGACGACGCCTTCGCGCCCGGTCGCAGCGAGGGCGAGCTTGAGCGCGTTCTCGTTGGCTTCGGCGCCGCTGTTCGAGCAGAAGATCTGCCAATCACCTGTCGGGAGGAGCGGCGCGAGCGCGGCGTTGAAGGCGTCGCGTGACTCGGTGTCGAGGAGGTTCGTGGTGAAGGAGAGCGCTCCCCACTGTCGGCTGAGCGCCTCACCGAGGGCCTCGTCACCAGCGCCGAGGGTGTTCACGCAGTGCCCGCCGTAGAGGTCGAGCACGCGCGCGCCGTCCGCGAGCAAGAGCTCGCAGCCCTCCGCTCCGACGACATCGAGCGCGATGCGCGCGTAGGCCGGCAGCTCTTTGAGGCTCATCAGCACACCCCCAGGCCCGCGGTGGGCAGTCCGGTCGTCTCGGGGAGGCCGTGCATCAGGTTCAGGGCTTGGACGGCCTGACCTGAGCCGCCCTTCAGGACGTTGTCGATGCAGCAGGTCACGTGCAGCCAGCCGTCGCGCTCGACGAGGCTCAAGGCGGCGCGGTTGGAGCCGACGATGGCGCGCAGCTCAGGCGCTGTCTCTGCGTCGAAGGAGGCGAAGGCGCAGTCGTCGTATGCGCTGGAGTACGCGGCGGACGCGTCGGCCTGCGTGACGCCCTCTCTGAGTGGCATGCTCGCCGTGAGGTGGATGCCGCGCGCGAAGGGGCCAGAGTGGGGCATGAGCTGCACGCTCGCCTCGGGGCAGGCCTGCAAGAGCTCCGCCTCGTGGCGATGGCCGGTGCGCGCGTAGGCTTTGAAGTTGCCGTGGCGATGAGGGTGATGCGTCGTGGCCTTGGCGGTCGCGCCGCTCCCCGAGGAGCCCGTCACGGCGTTGCAGAGCCACGCGGAGTCCGTGGAGACCAGGCCGCCCTCGAAGGCCGGGACGCAGGCGAGCTGCATCGCGGTGGCGAAGCAGCCGGGCGCTGCGACGCGCTTTGAGGTGGCGACCGCTTCGCGGTCGTGCTCGACGAGACCGTAGGTCCAGTCATCGAGCGTCGACGGTGCGGGGTGCTCCTTGCCGTAGACCGATGCGTAGGTGTCTGCGTCCGCGAGGCGGAAGTCTGCGGAGAGGTCCACGACCATGAGCTCGCTGGCGGCGTTGCCGAGCGCGGCCTCGAGCTCGAGCCAGGCCGTCGCTGACTCGCCGTGGGGCAGCCCGAGGACGAGGGCGCAGGGTCCGTCTTGGAGCGCTGAGGTGATCGCCTCGCCTGCGTCCTCCTTCCTGAGGAGTGGTGCCGCGTGGGTGAGGTTCGGGTGGAGGTCACAGACGGTGCCTTCCCCGCTGCGCGTGATGGCGCCTGCGAGTTCGAACTCAGGGTGAGCCTCGACGAGGCGCATGAGCTCACCAGCGAGGAGGCCGCTGGCTCCGTAGACGAAGAGGGGCGTGCTCATGTGAGGACTCCTTCCACCTTGGCGATGGGTGAGACCGCAGGCGTGACAGCCGCTGCGAGAGAGGCCGCGTCTAGGAGGGCGTTGTGGGCGGGGATCCCGAGGTCCTCTGTGCAGTAGCGGCGCCCGACCGGGGTGTCGGTGACCGGCCCGCTGATGACGGTGGGAGAGAGCGCGAAGCGCTCACTCAAGATCTTCGCTGCGCCCCAGGCTCCGACCGGGTCCGAGGCGCACAAGACGATGGCGGAGAGCGCGGCCCTCAGCCCGCGGTCTGCGAGCAGGGTGTGGACGCCATAGGTGCCCAAGAGCCCGTCGCCCATCTCGAGGACGATCACGTCAGGCTCGCTCTCGACGAGCGTCGCGAGGAGGGAGTGCGCGGCCGCCACAGCGTTCTGCTCGTCCGTCGTGACGACGCCGAAGTCGGTGAAGATCATCGCAGGTGAGGCGCCGCAGTCCGCCATGGCGAGGACGTCGCGGCGCAGGGAGACGCCGGTGAGCTTGCCCGCGGCGACCTTCAGCCCGCTGTGGACCAGGCTCGTGATGAGCACGCTCGCTGCTGTGGTCTTGCCTGAGTCCATCGAGGTGCCGAGCAGGCAGACGACGGGCGGCAGCTCCGCGGGGAGCGGGGCGGCGGGGAGGGCGGCCTTCGTCACATCGGCGGGCTCGCCGCGGCGGCGGTCTGCGTCGGAGTAGTGGACGATGGACCCGAGGACCTCGAGCTCGAAGGGCTCGCCGACGCCGGGCACGGTCTCGGCGCCTGCGCCGATCACGCCGCCCTTGTTGAGGAGCTGGAGGTGATCGCCGACCTGCACCGTCTCGGGGACTTGGCCAGAGAAGCCGTGCAGCGCGTCGCGGTGTCCGAGCGCGCCGGCGATCACGTCGCCGGGGTGCAGGCGCACGAAGCGCCCGTGGACATCCTCGAGGGTGTCGTACGAGGACTTGGCGTTCAGGACGCGCGCGGCGATGACAGTGCCCGCCTGCGCAGGGATCTCTTTTGAGAGGACCGCGTTGCGCGCGAGCTCCGTGTGCTTGGTGACGGAGGCGATCTTGTCGAGGACGCAGCGTCTCATGCGTGCACCTCTTCCTTTTGGCCAGCGAGGCGGTGCAGCCTGCCGGGCTCAGCGAGGATGCGCGCGAGGCCGACGGCGCCGCGCGGGTCTGCGCCCGTCGCCGCGCGCTCGCCGTACTTCGCGTCGCTCGCTGCCATCATGGAGTGCGGAGACTCGAGGCCGGTGACCGTGACGTTCCTGTCCGCGATGGAGATGTGGACTGTCCCGGTGACCTGCGTCTGGGTTGAGGCGAAGAGCGCTTCGAAGTCGCGCAGGCTGGGGTCATGGAAGAGCCCTTGGTGGAGCTTGCGGCCGTACACATCAGCGAGGTGGTCCTTCCAGAAGCGCTGCTCCTCGGTCAGGACGAGCTTCTCGAGCTCGCGGTGGGCGCTGAGCAGGATCTCTGCGGCGGGCGCCTCATAGGCGATGCGGCCCTTGATGCCGAGCACGGTGTCCCCGAGGTGATAGCCGCGGCCGACGCCGAGCGCTCCGCCGGTCTGGTTGAGGGTCTCGACGAGGGTGACCGGGTCCATGGGGGCGCCGTTGATGGAGACAGGGACGCCGCCCTCGAACTGGATGTCGAGCTTCGCATGACCTGCGCCGCCCTTGGTCCAGCACCAGCCCTCCTCAGGCAGGGGCTCTTCGCTCGAGAGGAGCACGCCGCCGCCGATCGTGAGGCCCCACAGGCCCGCGTTCACCGAGTACTCGCCGCCGGCGGGAGGCAGCTCGTGACCGTGCTCCTGGAGCCAGGCGCGCTGATCGTCGCGGCTCGGCATCTCGTCGCGCACCGGCGCGAGGATCTCAAGACCCGGCGCACAGATGGCGAGCGCTGCCTCGAAGCGGACCTGGTCGTTGCCGGCGGCGGTGCAGCCGTGGGCGAGGGCGTCGAAGCCCTCCTCTAGAGCGAGCGCCGCGAGGAGTTCGGCTTGGAGGCTGCGCTCGGCGGCGACTGAGAGGGGGTAGGTGCCGCCGCGGCGGACGTTGCCCGCGATGAGCCAGCGCAGGACGTCCTCGAAGAGCTGTAGACGCGCATCGATGAAGCGATGCTCGCTCGCGCCGAGGGCGAGCGCGCGGGCGGCGATGGCGGTCCGCTCTTCGGCGTCCATGCCGCCGCAGTCGACGGTGGCACAGACGACATCGTGCCCGTCACTTGAGAGACGGGCTGTTAGGTAAGAGGTGTCGAGACCTCCGGAGTAGGCGAGGAGGGTGCGCATGCTGTTGGGGTGTGTGTGGTGGGGGCGGTGTTGGGGAGAGACGGGATCGCGGCGGGATCAGAGCAGGTCATGGACCAGCTTGATCACCGCCTCGCCTCGTCGCTGGCTCTCGACAGCGACGAAGATGGTGTCGTCACCTGCGACGGTTCCGACCAGGCCGTCGAACTCTTCTTCCTCTAAGGCGCGCGCGATGGAGCTCGCAGCGCCCGGCTCTGAAGACAAGACGACGAGGTTAGGGCCAGCGGCCTCTGCGCCGCGGAGGAGGGGTTGGAGCGCCTCGAGACGCGTGACCCGGTCTGTCTCAAGGACGACATAGCGTCCCCCTCGCTTGACGGCCCCGAGGGCGCGCAGGTCTCGCGATAGCACCGGCTGCGTGCTCTCTACGCCGGCAGCCTTCAGGAGCGACAGGAGCTCTTGCTGGCTCGCGACAGCGTTCTCTGTGAGCAGCGCGCGGACCTGCTCGCGGCGTTCTTTTACTGCGACCATAGCCCGCCAGTGTATGCATATTTATTCAACTAGCAAGAATAAATATTCGACACCAGCCGGACGCTTCCCGGCCCAAAGAGTTGCGAAGTCGCAATTCTGCCGTACATTGAACCTCCACAGTTCGCCGCTAAACCCCTTCCATCGCGCGCCTTGCCGACTCTAGATCGAGATCACCGCCTGCTCCTCTGGTTCGAAGAAGTGGGGAGATTGGATACTGAGCTTGTGGGGGGGAAAGGTGCCTCTCTCGGCGAACTTTACCGTGAGCTAACACCGAAGGGCGTCCCCGTCCCGAACGGCTTCACAACGACCGCGCGCTCCTATCAAGAGTTCCTCGACGCGCCGATCCCGGCCGACTCATGGGACGAGGTCGGAGAGGCCGAGGGCCTCCCGCGGTTGCGCCGAGAGGCGACCCGTTCCAAGACCTTGCGTGCAGCACTGCACACCTGCTTCCAAGGTGCGGTGACGAGCGACCACCTTGAGATGCACTCGCGAACCAGCTTGGCGCGTGAGCTCGTCGTGTGTGCCAAGGTCCCTGAGAGTGTCGAGCACGAGATCCTCGGAGCCTACGAGCGCCTCTGCGGTCAGTACGGTGCGGAGGTGGACGTAGCCGTCCGCTCCTCAGCCACCGTGGAGGATTCAGAGGAGGCCTCCTTCGCTGGGCAGTGTGAGTCCTACCTCAACGTACACGGAGGCGACTCCGTCGTAGAGCACTGGAAGCATTGCGTCGCCAGCCTGTTCACCGAGCGCGCGGTCTCCTACCAGCTCTCCAAGGACTTGGACCCCCTCGCTAGCAGCCTCGCCGTCGTCGTGATGAAGATGGTCCGCTCTGACCTCGCCTCCTCAGGCGTGATGTTCACCTTGGACCCAGACTCCGGGCACGAGGGCGTCATCCACATCTCCAGCACCTTTGGGCTCGGAGAGCTCGTCGTGCAGGGCAGCGTCTCGCCAGACACCTTCACGGTCTGGAAAGAGGGGCTGCGGCGCGGGAAGGCCGCGGTCGTGCACCGCCACCTCGGCGCGAAGGACATCCAGATGGTCTACGGGGGCCAAGGCGGGACCTCTACCGAGAGCGTGGACGTCTCCTCAGCCCGTCGCCGCTCCTGGTCTTTGGACCACGAGGAGATCCTCTCGCTCGCGAAGATGTCGCTCGTCATCGAGGAGCATTACGGCTTGCCGATGGACATCGAGTGGGCGAAGGACGGGCGCAGCGAAGAGCTCTACATCGTCCAAGCCAGGCCTGAGACCGTCCACGCGCGGAGCCAGGTCAACATCCTCACCCGCTACTTCATGGACCCTGTCCTCGTGGACTGGCTCAAGCGGAACGACCGCGTCGTGGCGAAGGGCCAGGCCGTCGGCAATCGCATCGGCACGGGCCCCGTGCGACTCTACCGCTCGTACGAGGAGGTCATCTTGCGCAAGCGAGAGCTGCGGAACCGCTTGGCAGCTGGTGAGCAGCTCGATGACATCCCCTCAAGCGAGCGGGTCTTCGACACGGGCGACGTCCTCGTCACAGAGATGACGACGCCGGACTGGGAGCCCTTGATGAAGGAGGCCTCGCTCATCGTCACGGAGAAGGGCGGGCGCACCTCACACGCCGCGATCATCGCCCGTGAGTTCGGCATCCCCGCGATCGTGGGATGCGAAGACGCCATGCGCTCCCTGCAAGACGTGGAGCAGGTGACGGGCAGCTGCGCAGAGGGTGACGAGGGCCTGATCTTTGACGGCGAGCACGCCTTCGAGGTCGAGACGGTCGAGATCAACCTCGACCAAGAGCTGGACACCAAGATCAAGCTGAACGTCGGCTTCCCTGGGAAGGCCTTGCAAGACTCGCGACTCCCTGTGGACGGCGTGGGCCTCGCGCGCATCGAGTTCATCCTCACCTCTGAGGTCGGAGTGCACCCCCTCGCGCTGCTCTACTACCACGAGCTGCACGACTTCCTCGAGCACGGTCGCCTCGCCGCAGAGCTCGAGCCCTTCAGGGAGGCCATCGAGAGAGAGCCCAAGAGCGAGCTGCGGCCCCTCCTGGGCGCGATCGATCGGCGCACCTCGGGATACGCCGACAAGCGGCAGTTCTTCGTCGACCGGGTCATGGAGGGGGTCGGGCTCATCTGCGCCGCCTTCCACCCGAGACCTGTCCTCGTGCGCCTCTCTGACCTCAAGTCCAACGAGTACCGAGACCTCCTGGGCGGCCGCATCTTCGAGCCCGTCGAAGAGAACCCGATGATCGCTTGGCGTGGTGCCGCTCGGTATGTCTCAAACCTCTTCTTGCCCGCCTTCGAGATGGAGTGCGACGCCCTCCGGCTGGTGCGAAAGCGCCTGGGGCTCGACAACCTGCAGTTGATGGTCCCCTTCTGCCGTACACCTGAAGAGGGGAGCGCCGTGCGCGAGCTCTTGGACGACCGCGGCCTCGGCGAGCACGCTGGCGTCCCGCTCTTCCTCATGATCGAGCTGCCGTCCAACGTCATCGAGGCTGGTCGATTCATCGACGAGATGGGCCTCGACGGCGGCTCCATAGGCTCCAACGACCTGGTCCAGACCGTCTACGCCGTCTCTCGCGATGACCTCGAGAACTATGAGCACCCGGTCGACGCGCGCTCCTCTGCTGTGAAGGCCATGATTCGGAGCGCGGTGGAGAGCTTCAGGCAGCGCGGGCTCGAGATCGGGATCTGCGGGCAGGCGCCCTCGGATCACCCTGATGAGGTGCCGCCCTTCCTGGTGGAGTGCGGCATCAGCTCCATGTCCGTCACCCCGGACACGGCCGTGCAGGTTCGCCTGGCGGTGGCGAAGGCAGAGGCTGACGCCAAGGCGTCTGGGGACGCCTCCGGAGATGGCCTCGGCGTCGCGTGAGGAGGGGGCGTTGGACGGGGATGGGCTAGGCGAGCCTTGGTACGTCGAGGCCTTCCGCGATGACTACCTGACGGTCTACCCGCACCGAGACCTCGAGAGCGCTCGGGAGGAGGTGGCGTGGGCCCACAGGATGGGGATTGAAGGCCGCGTCCTCGACCTCTGCTGCGGCTTCGGGAGGCACTCCCTCGCGCTCCGCGAGCTCGGCGTCGACGTCATCGGGGTCGACCTCTCACCAGAGCTCTTGAGGGCGTCGCACGAGCTGGGCGGAGAGCGCTCGATCTCGGAGCGCCTCGTGCGTGGGGACGTTCGTGGGCTCCCCTTCGGTGACGAGAGCTTCGACAACCTCGTCAACCTCTTCAGCTCCTTTGGCTACTTCGGCGAGGAGGGCGACCGCGGGGTCCTCTCGGAGGTCGTCCGGGTGGCGCAGACGGGGGCGCTGTGTCTCTTCGACCTGATGCTGCCCTCCACGATCAGGGCCGGCCTCGTGCCTGAGTCGAGGCGAGAGACAGACGCTGGCTTGCTCATCGAGCGCAGGTCCTTGGAGCAGGAGGGGCGCCGGGTGGTCAAGCGGGTGAGGCTCGAGGCGCCCGGGGCTCCTGCGCGGGAGTGGCGCGAGGACGTCCGACTCTACGAGCCAAAAGAGCTCGACGAGCTCTTCGAGGAGTCAGGCCTCGAGGTGACGGGTCGCTACGGTGGGCTCAACGGAGAGGTCTTTGATGAGGCGGCCAGCCGACAAGTCGTGCTGGCGAGGCGGCGCTGAGCCAGCCCTCCCACGTCCCTGATTGGGGCGAGGCAGCGTCGCGCGAAGCGGGGAATGGCGAGGGACGCAGGTCGCTTGCAGGCAAGACCTTGCGGCTGAGCGCCGTCTAGGGAGAGCGCCGCTCTGGGGGTCGAGAGCGCTGTTTCAGATCCCAGGAGCGCAGGTTTTGCTCGGAAGGGGGAGACCCGCTGTGGTCGGGGCGCGTCTCCAAAGAGCGCAGCTCAGATCAGAATCGATTCCGCACACGAGAGCGCGATCCCCATCGCAGTCCCTGCGCGCATGACCATGTGCCCCTTCGATCCAAAACAAGACCAGCGCTTTGAGGCGCTGCGGCCCGACCCCAACGAGGGTGCGAGAGAGCTCCTCCCGCGCCTCGTCGAGGGAGACCCGCTCGAGCTCCTCCCTCGCTGCGCTGCGCACCTCGCTAAAGAGGCGCTGCTCTTGGACCTCTCCAAGCTCCACGCGCGCAGCCTCGCGCTGGTGGCGCGTCGCTTCGAAGAGGTGAGCGCTGAGGAGAGCGACGAGTGGCTCAACGCCTGCGTCGAAGAGGCAGCGGGACAGCTGATCCACGAGGAGCAGTTCGAAGAGCGCCTGGGCTTCCCGCCACCGCGCGCTGAGGATCCGCGCTCCTCCTTCCTGGTGGGCGCGCTCGGGATCGAGCCAGCGCTCACGCGCGGCGTGAGCGTCAGCTTCCATCACAAGTCGCGAGAGGAGCGGCGCAGGTTCTGGAGAGCCGTCGTCGCGGGGGAGCCCATCAACGGGATCGCGGAGGACGAGGGAGAGACCCGCGAGGGCGTGCTGGAGAGCTTGCGAGGGGTGATCCGCTCCATGTCCCTCTCCGGATCACCGGAGGAGCGGCGCGCAGACGAATCAGGCGACGAGAGAGAGCGAGGAACACCATGAACAGCCCCTGGGAAAGAGACCTGGACCCGAAGCTCGAAGAGCTGCTCATCGAGCTCTCAGCTCACCCGCACTCCACGCTGCTGAAGGTCCCTGTCGGTGCGACGGGTCTCAGCGGCCAAGCTGTGAGCGTTCGCTCGGCGGACCTCTCGGCTGCAGAGCGAGAGCTCCTCAGTGTGTTTCGCTTTGAGCTCCGCGACCTCCTCTTGGAGGCCTGCCGGCGGGAGCTCTATTCGATGAGAGGGCTGCAGGTCAGCCGCTGGCGGACGCTAGACGCCCGCCTCCACGTACCCACCGAAGACGCCTGGAGGGGGAGCGCGCGGCGCGCCCTCGATGACATCCCCGACGAGGTCGAGGCCAGAGACGCCCTCACGCTCCTCTCCGGCTGCGTCGCCCACCCGAACTCTCCGCTGCCGACGGTCTCCGAGCTCGCTGGCGCGGCGCAGCGCGTCATGCTCGATGACCGCGCTCCGATCTACGTGGCGCTCGAGCTCATCAACGAGGAGAGCCCGCGCGCAGCGATGAGCCTCCTCTATGGGGTCCTTGAGGACCGGCCTAAGGCGAGCTTGCGCTCCTACTGCTGGCAGAACTTGGGGGTCTGCCACCACCGGCTCGGTGAGCTCCAAGAGGCGCTGCGCTGCCATGAGCGCGCGATGGAGGGGAGCGAGCTCCGCCCAGCGCCGCTCTTGAGCGCCTTCGCGCTCGCGCTGGCGGTGGAAGAGGCCGAGCGCGCCGCTGGCTACTCCCGCGCGCTCGAGGAGCAGATGGGCATCGAACACCCGGGGCTCGAGGAAGAGCTCGGGCTCTTGAGAGCCGTGACCGCAGCGGAAGACGCGGCGGCGCGCGGCAGTCGGAAAGAAACCTATGAGGTCATCGAGGACCAGCTCGGCCCCGTCGGCCGGAGAATTGGAAATGCACTCTTTAGTTAGACAACAGGGATCCATCTTGAAGATGAGCGTCGCCCTCGTGGCGATCCTCTCGCTCTTGGCCACTCCGCCGGGGCTCGCCTTCCTCAGGGGGATAGGCGGGGTCCCGCCAGCGCCTGCCGCGCGAGACCAAGAGGCGAACCGACGCAGCGGGGACCTCCCGCCCATCAGCACTGTCAGGGGGGGAGAGTCTTGAGCGCAGCTCGCGACTCTTCCGAGGCGCGGAGACGGCGTCCACACAAGCTCCAGCGCAGGGAGACGAGGAGGTCTACATGAAGTCTGGCTCACCCATCATCTCAGCGGTCGTCTTTGGGCTCGCGTTGTTCTTGGTCCTCATCTTCGGAGCGGGCTCCACGCCTCCAGAAGGGGCTGAGCCCGTCGTGGCAGCGGCCCCGCTTGAGGCGTCGACAGCCCTGAGCCACCGTCCGCTCCCAGAGGCTCCGCCCACAGCTCGGCCGGGCTACCGGGGGCTGATGCTCGAGGCCCCGAAGCTCCTGACCGCGTCCTCCCGCGCGAGCGCCAGCGCCGCCCTCTCTGGCCTCATCGTCAACGAAGAGGGCTCGTCCCTCGCTGGCGCAGAGCTCATCTGGGCTCCCTTAGAGGCTGACTCTCCGAGGCTGAGGGCGACCACCCAGGAGGGAGGGCGCTTCCGCTTCGACTCCGCTCCTCAAGCGCTCATCGATCAGCGGTCAGCCGTCTGGATCCTGCATCCCTCTCACTACGCAGAGGTGGTCCTCCTCGAACCTGGGACCGAGCCGAGCGTCGCCTTCGGCGGGACATGTCGCCTCGAGGCTGCCCCCGGCTTCCGAGCCTCCGTCGTCGACCAGACCGGCGCGCCCGTCCCGCAGGCGGAGGTCACGCAGGAGTTCTCGCTCAGCCTCGCGCGGCCGCTGAGCGGTGAGAGAGCGGCCTCGGCCGCCCTCCATATGGAGCCGCAGCGCTTCAGCCATGAGTCCGCCACAGACTCCTCAGGGGAGGCGCACCTCGTGCCGGTGCGGAGTGACTCAGAGCTCAAGGCAGAGGCGAGCGACCTGCGCTCAGCTCCGAAGAGGTGCAGGAGCGAGGGGGCGGTGAGGCTCAAGCTGTGCGCGACCATTGAGGCGCTCGGGAACGTTCGAGGAGGCTTCGGGCCTGACACGCGCGTGCGCTGTGACGCTCTCAGCTTCGGCGAGGTCACTCCCCTCGGAGAGTTCCCCGTGGACGCTTCGGGGGCGTGGGGGCCCGTCGAGCTGCCCTTGATGGAGGTCGAGGAGTACGTGTTCAGCCTGCGAGGAGACGTCGCGGCGGGAGAGGTCCGGACACCTAGGGCGGAGGTGACGAGCCGTCTCCTCATCAACTTCGAGGCTGTCAGCGGACACCCCGTCCCTCTGCTCGTCCTCGGACCGCAGGAGGAGCCCCTCGAGGGCGCGCGCACGACGGTCCACTGGAAGCAGGAGGGGAGCTGGCAGTCTGTCGGGGCCGCCGCGGACGAGCGCGGGATCGCGCGCGCGCGCGGCGTCCCGGGGGGCAGCGTCTACGCGCGGGCTCATCACGACGGCCACGTCTCGCGCATGATCGGCCCCTTCGAGGTCAGCTATGGGATGGACCCCGTGGAGGTCCGCCTCGAGCTCGCCGGACAGATCTCAGGCCGCTGCGTCCGTGACGGAGAGCCGGTGACGAGCTTTCAGCTCTTGTACTGGGCAGGCGATCCGAGTCAGGTCGCGCGCGAGGAGGTCTCGGGCAGCCCGGACGGGCGCTTCCTGATCGAGGAGGCGCCGCTGGGTGAGGTGACCATTCTCGGCTTGGACGAGCTGGTGGCGAACGGCCCGCCTCAGTCTGTCGTCGTGCGCTCCGGTGAGGTCAGCGACATAACAATAGAGCTCCCCGCTCCGCGCGGGGCCTTCGGTGAGGTCGTCGACGCGGTGACGGGAGGCCCCATCACCTCGGCCAGGGTGCAAGTGATGAGCGCCTATGACGGGCTGGGCCTCGCGGAGTTCGGAGCCGAGGCGCAGAGCGACGTGTCTGGGAAGTTCATGGTCGAGGGCCTCTCGGAGAGCGTCGGCGCGATCCGCGTCCGGGCGGAGGAGTACATCGAGGACTTCGTCGTCACCCGAGGTGACGGCACAGCTCAAGGCGAGACAGACCTAGGGGTCATCGCCCTGCAGCCCTCCCGAGAGCTCGTTGTCCAGCTCGATGGGCCCGAGGGGACCGTATACGGAGGGTTCAGGGTCGGGCTCGTGGGCTCTTCACACCTCGGAGTGAAGGACTCGAGCCACCTCGGCGTCGTCCGCTTCGAGGACGTGCCGAACGGCGTCATCGAGCTCAACATCTACCACCCGGACCAGACGATCACGGCCTTCGCGACCTCCCTGGGACCTCATGACGACGGGCGCGTCCTCGTCCCTGTCTCGGGCGGTCAGCGGCTCCATGTTCAAGTGCTCCCCCAGCCGGGCGGCGAGCTCCCCCTCGATCTCTTCGTCGGCGCAGGGGGCCGCGGAGCGGGGGGCAGCGAGGTCGTGCGCTGGCTGCGGGATGAGGGCATGGGGAGCTTCGTCTTGGAGAGCGCGCAGCCAGGTCCGACGGTCATCCGCGCGGTCGCGCGGAGCGGCGACGTCTACGCGATGCGTCGCTTTGACTTGCCCGAAGGGAGGGACGCCGAGGTGCAGTTGGAGCTGGGCGAGGGAGAGGACTTCGTCGTGCGCGTCATCGACGCTGAAGACCGCCCCGTCTCGAACGCTGTGGTCAGCGTCTATCTGCCGCGCACAGACCCTTGCTTCTTCGTCAGGAACCTCGTCACCGGGGCAGACGGAGAGGCGCGCGTGCGAGGCTTCGGCTTCTCGCACGCCCAAGTCACGGTCTCCCATGAGACCGAAGGCTCAGGCGATGTCGGCTATGTCGAGCTCGCCGCGCTGGGAGGTGAGCCCCTGGTCGTACGGCTCGACGCCGTGGCCCGCTTGCGCGTCCTCGTCCACGACGAGGGGGAGCCTGTGGTCGCTGCGACCGCGTCCCTCTCGGCCACGGAGTCGCTCTTGAACGGCGCGAGCTTCGGCGAGCGCACGACCGGACAGGACGGGAACGTGGTGTGGGAGTCGCTCATGCCTGGCACGTATGAGCTCTTCGTGCACGGGGTCGGTCTCTGGCCGACGCGCGCGCAGCTGGAGGCGAGCGATGACGGCGTTCGACGCGTCCTCGAGGTGAGGCGGACCGGTCAGCTCTCCTTCCTTGTCTTCAACGGGCGGGGGCAGACCATGGAAGGGGCGCTGCTTGAGCTGAGCTCTGCGGAGCTGGGCGCGTCACTCTCTGGCTGGATCTCCGAGGGGCGCCTCGACGGAGCCTCGGTCCTCACGGACCAGAGCGGGCGCCTCACGCTCCCGCCGCTGCCGCACGGGAGCTGGGTCTGGAGCGTGACCGCCCCTGATGGGCAGAGCGCCGCAGGCGTCGTCGAGCTCCCCGCTGGTGAGCTCATCGAGGTGATCGGTCTCGTCCAATAGGCGCGGCCTCGGGACGAGAGGGCACAGAGCCCCTATAATCCTCGCCCCGCTCGTCAGGCGAGCTCGCCTGACTGGCTCGGACCCACCCAGAGGATCCCCATGCCCCACGACATCGTCTTCAGCGAACAGGCCAACGAGCTCGCCGACATCGCGCGTGAGATCGCCGACAAGCACGTCCGGCCCCTTGCGGCAAAGTACGACAAGGCTCAGGAGTACAACCACGAGGCCGCGAAGGCCGTGGCAGAGGCGGGGCTCTTCAAGACCTTTGTCCCGAAGGAGTACGGCGGCCACGGCGCCGGCGTCCTCGCCCTCGCGCGCGTCACGGAGGAGCTCGCCCGCGCCGACTCAGGCTTTGGCGTCGCCTTCGCTGTGAACGCCCTCGGGTCCTTCCCGATCATCCTCGGCGGGACCGAGGAGCAGAAGCAGGAGTGGCTCCCCCAGATCGCTCGCGGTGAGAAGTTCGTCGCCTTCTGCCTCTCAGAGAAGTTCGCGGGCTCAGACGCCCAAGGCCTCTCCGTCACGGCCGTGGAGGACGGCGACGAGTACGTCATCTGTGGCGAGAAGAAGTGGACTACGAACGGCGGCGTCGCTGACTTCTACAGTGTCTTCTGTGTCACGGACCCCACCTCTAAGTCGCGGCGTATCAGCGCGATCGTTGTGGAGAAGGGGACCCCTGGCTTCGAGGTCAAGAAGGTCGAGGACAAGATGGGGATCCGCTGCGTCCCCGTGGTCGAGACTCACTTCGACAACGTCCGCGTCCCTAAGGCGAACCTGATCGGCGGGCGGCCTGGCATGGGCTTCAAGCACGCGATGATGACCCTCGACTACGCCCGCCCGGGCGTCGCCGCCCAGGCGATGGGCGCGGCGCAGGGCGCGCTGGATCTGGCGAACGTCTACGCCAACCGCCGCAAGCAGTTCGGCGCGCCGATCTCGAGCCACCAGATGGTGCAGCAGATGCTCGCTGACATGGCGATCGAGACGACCGCGGCGCGCTGGCTGGTCTACTCTGCCGCGGCCCAGATTGATGGCCAGGGGCCGGGCCCCGAGGCCAGCAAGGTCGCCGCGATGGCGAAGTGCTACGCCTCCGACGTGGCCGTCAAGGTCGCGACCGACGCGGTCCAGGTCTTCGGCGGCTACGGCTTCATGGAGGACTACCCGATCGCGAAGTTCTTCAGGGACGCCAAGATCCTTCAGATCTATGAGGGGACGAACCAGGTGCAGCGCTTGGTGATCGCGCGCCACCTCATCCGTGAGGCCGCGGACCTCGCGCACCTCGGGGAATATATCCCTGAAGAGAGTCAGTTGACCTATGGCCCTGCAGAGGAGGCAGAGGTCGTAGCCAACCACAACACTCCGACCTGAGCAGGGCGGAGGGGCGCTGGCGAGCTTTTTTCGCCAAGTCGCGTTCGGTTGGGGGGTGAATTCCGGCCATGGAGTCAGGGCAGAGGTCTGCTTTCGCAGCGCTGCCGAATGACTCCAAACCGAGACCACGAATGACCAAGAAGCTGCTCCTCAACGAGCTGGACGCGCGCCTCACAGAGGCCGCAAAGACGCCCGCTACCTATGACCGCGCGATGGGGGAGTACGCACTGCAAAGTGATCGTGAGGGCCTCGCGCTCGAACAGGTCGACCCGAGCCGTTGGAGGAGCGCTGCGGACAGGGTCACGCTCTCTCGCGCGAGCTCACTAGAGCAGCTCTTCAGGGCTGACGTGGCCGCGATCTCTCCGCTTGAACGGGAGGAGGAGACGGCCCTCGCTCGCCGGATCGAGTTCGCCAAGGTGCGCTTGGAGAGCGCGCTTGGGCGGGCGGGGATCGACTTCGAGGAGCTCAAACCAGACGGCGTAGATGTAGAGGCAGCGGAGCTGCCGCGTGAGGTCTTGGCCCGCTGGAGAGAGTGGCACGCGCTGCGCAAGGAGATGGTCGAGCGCAACCTCTTCTTGGTCTTGTTGAACCTGGAGCGCTACGCCCACACCCGCGCGAGCAGGATGGATCTCATTCAAGAGGGCGCGAGCGCGCTCTTCCGCGCCGCTGACGGCTTTGACTGGCGCAGGGGCCTGCTGTTCAGGACGTACGCGGTCCACTGGCTCCATCAAGCCTTCAGGAGTCACCTCTACAACTTCGGCCACACCGTGCGCTTGCCGGTCTACTTGCAGAAGGCGATGAAGCACGTCAACGACGCGTCCAATCGCCTCGGCACGGATGATCCAGGGAGGATCGCGAGTGAGACCGGCCTCGGGGAGCACCTGGTCTCGAACGCGCAGAGCGCGCGCCGCAGCGTCGTGTCTGTCGACACAGGCTTCGCAGACGCGGATGGTGAGGGCAAGTTCGCTGACGTCCTCACGGACGATGAGGAGCAGGGCTCGAGAGATCTCTACCGTCCGGACATGGAAGATGTCTCCTTGGACGAGGGTCTGCGCATGGCGCTCGGTCGACTGGAAGATCGAGAGCGGCATGTGATCGAGAAGCGCTTCGGCCTCTTCGGCGGGCGAGAGCACACGCTGAGCGAGCTCTCTCGCTCTCTCAGGGTGAGCCTCGAGCGCGTCCGCCAAATCCAGATCAGGGCGCTCCAGAAGATGAACGCGCCTGCGATCAGGCGCGCGGTAGACCCCTTCCTGCTCTAGCGGCCGCTCAGACGGAGAGGTGTGCGAAACCACAGGGATCCTGGTGGTTACACTGGGTCTGTATGGGCGCCCCCAAGAGTCCGGCCTCGAGCGCTGTCCGATGGAGCTTTGGCATAGCCACGCTCCTGGCTGTGGGGGGCGTGGCGACGGCTCAGAGCGGCGCGGGAGACGGACAAGACGGCCGCACCCAGGCGCGGCCGGTCTTCGCCCTCGATCACCACATGCTGCGGACGGTCTGCCTCGACCTCCTGGGCAGGCCCCCGCTCCCCGAAGAGCGCGCCGAGTGGCTCGACAAGGACCTCAGAGACTTCCTCAAACAGACCACCAGCGGGCTCGAGTTTTGGGAGCACTGGCTCGAGGAGCAGCTCTACTTCTTCCTCCTGATCGACAACTTCAGGCCGGAGAACGAGGGCGTGAAGGCGGTCCCCGAGAAGCTCTTCGAGGGTCGGCTCAATCCGCGCGAGGCGGTGCACCGGATCGTGCTCTCCCCGAGCTTCGAGCTGAGGAACCCCGGCGCCGACACCTTCGTGACGGTCGTGATGGAGCAGCTCGCTGGCATGCGCGTGCAGAAGCGCATCCGTGACCTTGAGATCGGCAAGGCGCTCTATGACGGCAAGCCGGGGACCTTCCTGAAGCACCACGGCGACAGCCAAGCGGACGTCGTGAAGATCTGTGTCGAGAGCAAGGACTTCGCCCGCGAGTTCATCTCGCGAGAGTACGAGCGCATGTTGCACCGGGCTGGTCCCAAGAAGCCGCTCTCGTCCTGGTCACGCTCCTTCCACAAGGACCCCGCCGAATACAGGGACCTCGTCAGGACCTGGATGACCTCGGAGGAGTACATGAGGCGGCTAGAAGAGCAGCACCCGCTCTCGAACCGCGCCTTCGTCAACGCGCTCCACGTCGACCTCCTCGGGAGGATGCCGACGCGGGCCGAGGCTGAGCCCATGAGAGAGGCCCTCGATGGGCTCGGAGACTCCGCGCCCTTGCGGTCTATCCTCGCGCGCCTCCTCTTGGACTCGGGGCGCGTCAGGGTCCCCTCCAAGGGAGAGCTCAGCAGCCGCCGCGACTGGGCCGCCTCGCTCTTTCCCCGCTTCTTCGGACGAGAGGCCTCCGTGACCGAGCTTGATGCCATCTGTGAGGCCCTAGACGAGCCCTCCTGCCAGCCCTCGACGATCCTCTACGCTCTCCTCTCACATCCCGAGTACCATCGGTTCTAGCCCACAGCGAAGCCCTATAGACAGGTGACCTCATGACCCTCCGAAGCAATCGACGCGATGTCCTCAAGCTCGGCGCCGCCGCAGGCGCCCTCACGGGTCTCGGCGGCTGGGGCTTGGCCCAGGACGGCCGCGGGCGCACGCAGTCAACCCCTGCGATGGAGGGGGACGAAGCGCCGACCGTCAAGCGCGTGATCTTCATCGCCATGGCTGGAGGCGTCCGCACGCGCGAGACCTTCGGGACCCCGGCGAACGTCCCCAACCTGCAGATGATGGCGGACGATGGCGTCCTCTACCCGCGCATGCGCACCTCGAACCTCGGGCACTTCGGCGCGACGATGTCCATCTTCACCGGGATCAGCGAGGCCCGCGGGATCCGAGACAACGCGCGGGGCACAGACCCCACGATGTTCGAGTACCTCCGCAAGGACCTCGGCCTGCGGCAGAGCGACGTCTGGGTCACGACCTCTGGCGGGCCTCAGCAGACCAACTACTCCTACTCGGTCCACCCGGACTACGGCCCGAAGTACGGGGCGAACACGCTCGACGGCGACGGGATCTTCAACAAGGAGTTCAAAGAGCTCCTCGACACCTACGGTCGACCGAAGGCCATGGAGGAGTCTGAGCAGGACCTGCTCGACAAGGTGCGGAGGGGCATCGGTCGCACAGAGGACAAGGCTGAGAACGCCGCGGCGACAGAGAACGCGGCGAAGGTCGAGCGCTACATCCTCGAGGAGCTGACGCGCGGCACGAGCACGCTGCGCGGCGCGAACTCTGGCGACGCCAAGGCGCTGAGGGTGGCGCGCAACCTGGTGAGCCTCTTCAAGCCGAAGATGACCGGCGTCGTCCTCCAGAACGCCGACATCGCGCACGGCTCCTTCAACGGCTACTCCGAGGTCATCCGTCGCAACGACGAGGCGATCGGTGAGATCTGGACGGCGGTGAAGGAGGACCCGGAGCTCGCAGACTCCACCGCGATCTTCGTCCTGCCTGAGTTCGGGCGGAACAAGGACCTCAACTCACGCCGCGGCCTCGACCACGGCGACGGCTCGGACGACCTGCGCTACGTCTCAGGCGTCGCGTGGGGCCCCGGGTTCGGGAAGGGCCGGGTCGTCAAGGACGACGTGCGCACCATCGACGCGATGTACAGCGCCTGTGACGCGCTCGGCGCGAGCCCCGAGCTGGCTAAGGGTCAGAAGCTGAAGCGCCTCCTCGCTTAGGAGCTGTGGTTCGGAACGGAAAGTCCGCCGTCGCGCTCACCGCGTGGCTCGCGCTCTCGCTCCTCTCTGGAGAGGCGAGGGCGCAGGAGACCGAGGTGCTCACGACCTCGAGTTGCGTGCTCTGCCACGAGGGGATCGAAGAGATGCACCCTGGGCTGGACCTCTCCTGCGTTGACTGTCACGGGGGCGACAACACCAAGCGGAACAAGTTTGAGGCGCACGTGCAGCCCTCGCGGCAGCGGCCAGATGACGAGCGCGTCGCGGCCTTAGATGAGGACCTGCGCTGGCGCCGCTTCGTGAACCCGATGGACCTGCGCATCGTGGACAAGACCTGCGGGACCTGTCACCCAGACGAGCTCAAGAAGCTCGAGTCCAGCCTCCACGCGACGACCGCCGGTCACCTCTCCGACGGTCACTACGAGATGGGCCTCACGAAGAAGAAGGGGTCGCGCTTCTCAATCTTCAGCGTCTCTGGGATGGGGATCGATGAGGGGGAGGTCGACAGCTTGGTGCAGATCCCTGGCTTCCGCTCTGATCGCGATGAAGGCGAGCTCGGGACGCACTTCGCAGACCTCGCCCGCAAGGAGTGCATGCAGTGTCACCTCTACTCCGAGGGGCGCGCTGTGCGCGGGCGCGTCGGCTTTGACGGCGACTACCGCGGAGAGGGCTGCGCCGCTTGCCACGTGCCTTACGCGACGGACGGCCTCTCAGACAGCGCGGACCGCAAGGCCGTGCGCACCGAGCCCGGCCATCCCTGGCGCCATCAAATGACCCGCGCGCCGAAGACAGAGACCTGCGTCACCTGTCACTACGGCGACGCCTCCATCGGCCTCAACTTCAGAGGCCTCAGCCAGCTCCCGCCTGGCGCGCCGGGCGGGCCAGACATCCCCGGCACGACTGACACCCTCCTCAACCGGACCTTCTACATCAACGACGAGGAGATGACGCCGCCGGACGTCCACCACCAGCGCGGCATGCACTGCATCGACTGCCACACGGTGAACGACGTGATGGGGGACGGCGAGCTGCACGGGCAGATGGAGCACGCGGTGGAGATCTCCTGCGAGGGCTGCCACGGGACGATCGATCGGGTGGCCTCGCTGAGGACGGAGCGCGGGGTCAAGCTCTCAAACGTGAAGCGCGAGGGCGATGAGGTCTGGCTGACGAGCAAGGTGACGGGCGAGCGGCACCCGGTGACACAGGTGAAGCACATCGTCGACCCAACTCACGACAAGTACAACCCAGAGGCGGCGCGGGCGATGACCGGCGACCACGCCAAGCTCGAGTGCTACGCGTGTCACTCTGGCTGGAACCCGAACTTCCTCGGCTTCCACTTCGACCGCAACGAGTCCTTCACCCAGCTCGACCTCCTGAGCGGCAGGCAGACGCCCGGCCGCGTCACGACGCAGGAGAAGGTCTTCTCGACCTGGAAGAGCTTCTACGCCGGCTGGAACGAGGCTGGGAGGATCGCGCCCTACATGACGGGCTTCTCCACGATGGGCTCGGTCTCGAACAAGGACGGCGAGCGCTTCATCGACCAGGAGATGCCGGTCACCGCCGCTGGGCTCT
>JAKVCE010000002.1:32334-37475 GCA_022447405.1 Planctomycetota bacterium
TTGACCAATGGATTAGTTACAGATGACGATGATCCACCACCAGATGCACACGGTGCGGCCCGCCTCGCGCTCCTGCGTCGAGTGTCACCGCAGCCCCGCCACCTGGGGGATCGGCTCAGAGAACTTCCGCCTCGCGAGGCAGCTCGCCTTCGTCGCAGACGAGCGCGGGGTCGAGGTCGTCGCATTGAACCGCGCGGCCCTAGCTAGCTCGGTGCCGCTCGCGAAGGTGGCGCTGCCTGATGTCACGGCGCTTGAGATCTTGGCGGAAGACCACCAGGGCTTCGCGCAGTTTGTGTATGCGGCCGAGGGAGGCCGCGGCGTGCACGCCCTCGACGTGAGGGATCCAGCGCACCCCAAGCGCACAGACTTTGAGGCCTCCGTCGGGCCGCGTGACCTGGAGGTCGCCGGAGAGCACCTCTTCGTGGCCGACGGCGTCGGCGGCCTCAGGATCTACTCCGTTGAAGACCCCGGCGAGCTTGAGCTCCTGAGCGTCGTCCCGATGTTCGACGCCGCGAGCGTCCACGTGCAGTGGCCTTGGGCATACGTCGCCGACGGCCCAGGGGGCCTCGTCATCGTCGACGTCCGGGCTCCGATCGCGCCGAAGGTGGTCTCAACCACAAAGCTGAACGCAAACATCAACGTCCTCGACGCCGCGGTCGACCTCGACCTCTTGTTCCAGTACAGCCGCCCGCTCGTTGGGGAGATGGGCGGTGATGACGAGTCGCGCACTGAGGCGCGCAACATCGCCGCGGTCGTCGACCTCGACCGCGGGCTCTTCATGGTGGACGTGACCGAACCCAGCGCGCCAGAGGTCATCTTCCCGCGAGACAACGGCCGCACCCGCCGCGCGGGGAACCGCTTCTACCGCGGCATCGAGGTGGCCTCTCACGTGGACCTCGCGGAGGCTCAGGGCGGCTCGAAGACGAGGGAGCGAGACTACGCCTACCTCCTGACTGAGCGGATCCAAGGAGACGGAGACTCGGCGAGCACGCTGCAGGTCTTCGACATCTCGAACCCCGTGCGCCCGTCGAGCGTGGCCTCGCTGCGCGCAGGTGACGCCACCGAGATGCTCACCCTAGCCACCTTCTACAACACGCCCTTCTTGCAGAAGATCCTCTTCTATCCGAGCGACGAGGGGGTCGGGACGATCGACGTGACGATCTCTGCGGAGCCTACGGAGCTCGCCAACTTGCCCGGGATCCCCAGCGCCTATGTGATCGCGGTCGAGGAGTTCCCCTTAGACGCGATGCGCTCACCGAACGGCGACGCGCTCAAAGACGTCAGCCATGAGGGGTCTCGCTGGATGTACCTCTCTGAGATCGAGCGCGTGCTCTCGGTGCCCGCGGAGGAGCTCGGCTACGAAGAGGCTAGCGTTGACGAGGGACACGGGATGACGGCCCGGCTCCACTTCGCGCGCGTGGACCGAGACAGGAACGGGTGGATCGATGGGAAGGAGTACGAGGGCGCGGTCGTCGCGGCAGACAAGAACAAGGATGAGCGCGTCACCCTCACCGAGCTCGCGGAGTTCGCCGGAGTCTTCGACATGGACTTCACAGAGGCGGCGGAGCCAGAGAGCGTCTTCCTGCAGACGCGGGTTGATGAGGACGGCGACATCACGCGGCTCTTGGACGGCTTGAACCCGTACGAGTTCGACGGAGATGACAACTACGCGCTAGATCGTGAGGAGACCGAGTCAGCGTTCTTCGCCGCCTTAGACTTGGACGGGGATCGGCGCGTGACGCGCTCCGAGCTCTCCAGGCACCCAGGCAACCGGCGCCGCATGCGGTACGGCGGCGCGGAGGCTGAGGCGCTCTTCCGGAAAGAGGAGCAGGCGCGCGACGGCTCTCTGAGTCGACGAGAGTTCAGGCTCTTGGACGATGAGTGGACGGCCATCGACTCAGACGGTGACGGCCTCGTCAGGCTGAGGCGTCCGCTGAGCGCGCAGGATCTCCGAGATGGCAACATCCCAGCGCCGCCAGAGTGGCCGCGCCGCCGCCCGGTGGTGTACCCGCTGCCGCCCGGGGTGACGAGCGAGCAGGTCTTGGCTGCGTGGGACGTCGACGGTGACGGCCGGCTCTCCAAGCGGGAGGCCAAGTTTGATGAGCTGCTCTGGAACCAGCTGGACCCCAGAGACTCTGGCGGGCTCTCGCGGGACGCCCTCGACCGCATCACGGGCAGGGTCCTCCAGCAGGGCGTGAACCTCTGCTCCGATGACTTTGAGGCGCGCTGGGATTGGGACCGGGACGGCCGCGTGGAGGCTGATGAGCTCGAGCTCCCCTTGTGGATCGAGCGCCGGCTCCTCGAATCGAAGAGGTAGGGCTGCATAGGCAGGCCCCTTGGAGATGGCGAGGGCTGTATTTGTTAGTCTGCCGGTCCTCGGAGCAGCCTGACCATGTCCCTCCCGCCCCTCACACTTCACCCCTCACAAAGGGGCCCCGAGGCCCCGAGTGGGGGAGCCAAGACGCGCGACTCCAAGGAGCGCAAGCCGTCCTGGCTCAAGGTCCCGCTGCCTGGCGGGGAGGGCTACTCACGCCTCAAGCGCATGACCCGCGAGCTCGGGCTGCACACGGTCTGCGAGGAGGCGCGCTGCCCGAACGTTGGGGAGTGCTGGAGCGGAGACTCCGCCACCATGACGATCATGGTCCTCGGAGATGAGTGCACCCGCCGCTGTCGCTTCTGCGCCGTGAAGACGGTCGATGAGGCCGCCGCACCGGACCCGAGCGAGCCCGAGAACGTCGGCCGCGCCATCGCTGAGCTCAACCCCGGCTACGTGGTCATCACCAGCGTGGACCGCGACGACCTCCCCGACGGGGGCGCCGCCCACTACGCCGCCTGCGTCCGTGAGGTCCACGAGCGCGCGCCGCGGACGATCGTCGAGACCCTCATCCCGGACTACACGGGCGCGCCCCTCGCGTCCCTCCTCGGCGCTGCGCCGGAGGTCCTCGCGCACAACGTCGAGGTCGTGCCGCGCCTGCAACGAAAGATCCGCGACCCTCGCTGCTCCTTTGAGCGCTCCCTTGAGACGCTGGCTGGCGCGAAGGAGCTCAGCGCAGAGGTCGTGACGAAGTCCTCCCTGATGCTCGGCCTCGGCGAGTCGCACGATGAGGTCATCGACGCCATGCAGCGCCTCCGCGGCGTGAACTGTGAGCTCCTCACCCTGGGGCAATACCTGCGTCCGACGAAGAACCACGCGCCGGTCAAGGAGTACGTCACGCCGGAGCGCTTCGATGAGTACCGCGCGCTAGGGGAGGAGCTGGGCTTCCTCCACGTCGCCGCTGGGCCGCTCGTCCGCTCGAGCTACAAGGCCGGCGAGCTCTTCGCTGAGCGCTTCATCCGTGAGCGCCGCCTGGCGAGCTCAGGAGAGGAGGGCCTGCAGTGAGCGCCTACGAAGAGTTCAAGGTGCTCGGCGCCGACGGCAGCGCGGGAGACCACGACCCGGGGCTCAGCGATGAGGGCCTCCTCCACTGCTACCGGACCATGCTCATGGTGCGGGCCTTTGACGACACGGCGATGAAGCTCCAGCGCTCCGGGCGCATCGGCTTCTCGATCCCGAACCGCGGGATCGAGGCGACCCAGGTCGGCGCGGCGAGCGCCCTCGAGACGAAGGACTGGATCTTCCCGAGCTACCGGGACTTCGGGATGCCCCTCTACCACGGGGTCAAGGTCGTGGACATGATGCACAACATGTTCGGGAACGCGCTGGACACGGCGAAGGGTCGCCAGATGCCAGTGCACTTCTCCTTTGAGGACCCCATCCGCTTCATCTCGATCTCCTCGCCCATCGGCACCCACATCCCCCAGGGCGTCGGCGCCGCGCACGCGATGAAGATGCGAGGGGAAGACTCCGTCGCCCTCATCAGCTTCGGTGACGGCGGGACCTCGAGCCTCGGCTTCCACTCGGGCCTGAACTTCGCCGGCGTCTGGAAGTCGCCTGCGGTCTTCCTCTGCCAGAACAACGGCTACGCGATCTCGATGCCGATCGAGAAGCAGACGGCCTCGGACGGCTTCGCGGTCAAGGGTGAGGCCTACGGGATCCCTGGCGTGGTCGTCGACGGCAACGATCTCCTCGCCGTGAGGCAGGTCACCCGCGAGGCGGTCGAGCGAGCGCGCGCTGGGGAGGGCCCGACCCTCATCGAGGCCCTCACCTTCCGGATGGGCGGGCACTCGACCTCCGATGACCCCACCCGCTACGTCCCAGAAGAGCTCGTCGCCGAGTGGGAGGAGAAGGACCCCGTGCCTCGCTTCGAGGCTTACCTCGCCAGCCGCGGCCTCTGGAAGGAGGGCGACCGTGAGACCCTCTACGAGGAGTGCATGGCTGAGGTGAAGGAGGCCGCTGACGTCGCGCAGGCGACGGACGCGCCGAGCCTCGAGACGATCTTCTCAGACGTCTACGAGGAGGTCCCTGACCACATCCGGGCCCAGGGCGAGGCCGCCTTCGACCTCTTGCGGCGAAAGGGCGACGCAGCAGCAGGAGACGGCGCGTTCCCGCTCTAGAATCCAGCGACCGGACAACACACCCCAGACCACCAGATGGCAAACCTCACACTCCTCCAGGCCGTGAACGACGGCCTCAAGACAGCCATGCGCGACGACCCGAGCGTCCTCGTCTTCGGGGAGGACGTCGGGCCGAAGGGCGGGGTCTTCCTCGCGACGGAGGGGCTCACAGCGGAGTTCGGTGAGGAGCGCTGCTTCGACACGCCGCTCTCCGAAGACGGCATCATCGGTGCCGCCATAGGCATGGCGATGAACGGCCTGCGTCCGGTGGCGGAGATCCAGTTCCAAGACTTCATCTTCCCCGCCTTCGACCAGATCGTCTCGGAGGCCGCGAAGCTGCGCTACCGCTCGGGCGGTCAGTACACAGCGCCGATGGTCATCCGCACGCCCTATGGCGGCGGCATCCGCGGCGGCCTCTATCACAGCCAGTCGGGCGAGGCCTACTTCTGCCACACACCTGGTCTGAAGGTCGTCATCCCCTCGACGCCGCACGACGCCAAGGGTCTGCTGATCGCCTCGATCCAAGACCCAGACCCGGTGCTCTACTTGGAGCCTAAGGCGCTCTACCGCGCGGTGAAGGGCGAGGTCCCTGAGGGCTCGTACACGGTCGAGCTCTCCACGACGCGCACCGCCCGCGAGGGCGATGA
>JAKVCE010000020.1:0-9934 GCA_022447405.1 Planctomycetota bacterium
ACTACCTCCGCTGCCAGCTGATTCACGGCGCCGCGACGCGGGGGAGCTCGCTCAACCGCGACACAGTGCGGAGCTGCCTCGGAGCGCTGAGCTCGCTCCTGCCCGTCATCCTCAAGGTCGTCATGGAGAACGGCATTGAGACTGACTGGGGGCCTGCCTGCTATCCAGTCGTCAAGTGAGCTCTGGGCACAGTCCATGTCTACGAGAGAGCAAGCCACGATCCAGACCGCGCACCTCGGGCGCGCTGGGGGAGACCCGGAGGGGATGCGTGCTCTCACGGCGGCCTTTGAGGCAGGGAACCCGGGCTACTCCGTCGAGAGCGCGGCGACCCTTCAGTCCCTCGAGGCTGGAGCGAGCGCGAAGGCAGCCTTCATCACGAGCGGCGCAGCGGGAGCCAGGGTCAGCGTGAGCGGCGAAGAGGTCGCGCGCTCCTCCGTGACGGTGGGCGACCTCCTCTGGCTGCGGAGCGGAGAGGAGCTCACGCTCGACGCGCCTTGCGATGCCGTCCTCTTCACCGTGCCTGGAGAGCTCCCGGCTGAGCTCCCTACCTTCATCCGCCCTGACCACGACCCGAAGATCACAGACACCCCCGGCGGCTGCGCCGAGGAAGAGCGCGCCTACCGCCGCATCCTCGTCACTTGGCTCGCCGACAACGGCCCCTACACCTTCGAGGGCTTGAACGCTCACCGCGTGCGCATGTGGAACTCCTTCAGCCACTACCACCCGCCCGAGGGCGGCTTCGACGAGCTCTACGTCGTGCAAGAGGTTGAGGAGGGAGGGCGCATCCACACCAGCGTCGCGCGGGAGCGGATCGAGGCGCACGAGGAGCTCGAGCTCGAGGAGGCAGGGGAGCTCGTCCAGACGCTCACGCCGGAGGCGGGTGACCTCATGTACATCCCGCGCGGCGTGATCCACAGGGCTGTCGGCGGAGTGCTCGCGCAGGTCGTCACGGTGCCCGGCTTCAAGCCAGGCTTCGAGATCGGCGTGGATCATCACCTCCGCGCCATCAACGAGCGCCTCGGTCTCGAGGGCGAGGCGGCGCTGCCCTATCAGCAGGACGCGTCAGCAGGACCGCTCATCAAGTGACGCCATGGAGCTCGTCCTCGTCCACCCTGAGATCCCGCACAACACCGGCTGCGCGGCGCGGCTAGGCGCGGCGCTCGGCCTGACGCTGCACCTCGTGGAGCCCCTCGGCTTCACCCTCGAGGACCGCTATCTGAAGCGCGCAGGCCTCGACTACTGGCCCAACGTGGAGCTGTGCGTCCACGAGGATTGGGACGCGGCGCGCGCGGCGCTCTCTGCGAGCTCAGCGCGTCCGATCTCGGAGCGGCTCAGGCTCTTCACCGCGCGCGGCGGCGCCTCCCTCTTCGAGGCCAGCTTCGCAGCAGACGACGTCTTGGTCTTCGGGAGTGAGAGCGCTGGCCTGCCGCCCGAGCTCTTAGCGGAGCACGAGGAGGGCCGGGTCTATATCCCGATCGAGCGCTCTGTGAGGAGCCTCAACTTGGCGAACGTGGTCTGCCTCGCGGCCTACACCGCCCTCGACAGGGCCGGCGTGCCCTTGCCCGATAATGACGGCGGCTTCGAGCCCCACCCAGACGCCGGCCAGGTCTCTCCGAGCGCGCGCGTCCGCGATTGAGCGACGAGAATCAGGGGTTCTCGAGGCCCGAGAGAGCCTCCGCGCGTTACAAAGCCGGTGAGCATGAGCGCTACGAACGAGAACCCGGTCACTACGCGGCAGGTCTTCACCGCCTGGTGGCCCCTGGCGGCGAGCTGGCTGCTCATGGGGGCGGAGATGTCCCTCGTGAGCGCGGCGGTGGCGCGGCTCTCGGACGCGAAGTTTCACCTCGCGGCCTTCGGCGGGATCGTCTTCCCGCTCTCTCTCTTGATCGAGGCGCCCATCATCATGATGTTGGCCGCGTCCACGGCGCTCTCCGTGGATCGTGACTCCTTCCAGCGCCTCAAGCGCTTCACGACCTACGCTGGCGCGGGGCTCTCCCTCCTGCACGCGCTCGTCGCGTTCACTCCGCTCTACGACCTCTTGGTCATCCCCATCCTCGATCCGCCTACAGAGGCCATCGAGCCGGGCCGGCTCGGGCTCATGCTGATGACGCCGTGGAGCTGGGCGATCGCTGACCGTCGCTTCCACCAGGGCCTCCTGATCCGCTTCGACCGCTCGAAGAAGGTGGGCACGGGGACGATCGTGAGGCTGATCGTCACCTGCTCCGTGTTGGGGGCGGGGGTCCTGCACGGCGGCTTCCCCGGCATCGCCGTCGCGGGGGTGGGCCTGAGCTGCGGGGTCACCGCGGAGCTCATCTCGGCGCGCCTCTTCGCGCGCTCTGTGATCAGCGGGCCGCTCGAGCGCGCGCCGCTGGCAGAGCCCCTGACCCTCCCGCGGCTGCTCAAGTTCTACATCCCCTTGGCTTTGACCCCGCTCCTCAACCTGCTCGTCCAACCGATCGGCTCCGCGAGCATCTCGAGGATGCCCGTGCCCCTGGAGAACCTCGCGGCCTGGCCGCCCGTCAGCGGGCTGATCTTCATGTCGCGCTCGACCGGGGTGGCCTTCAACGAGGTGGTCGTGAGCCTCTCGGGCCGTGCTGGAGCGAGGCCAGCGCTAGGGCGCTTCGCTCTCTGGCTCTCAATTGGACTCTGCGCCTTCCTCGCGCTCATCTCGCTGACGCCGCTCTCCTCGCTCTGGTTCAAGGGGATCTCCGGGCTCAGCCCTGAGCTCGTCGAGATCGCGCGTCTGGCCGTCCCCCTGGGGATCCTCTTGCCGGCCATGACGGTCTACCAGAGCCTGCACACGGGCTACCTCGTGAACGCACACAAGACGCGCGCTGTGCCAGAGTCCGTGGCGCTCTTCCTCATCGTGACTACGGCCTGCCTCACCATCGGCGCGTGGACGGACGCGCTGCCCGGGGTGAAGGTGACGCTGCTCTCGATCACCGCCGGTGCGGCCGCACAGAACCTCTGGCTCTGGTACAGGCAGCGATCCCTCAGCGAGCTCGACACCCCCGCGGAGAGCTAGGGCTGCTCTCGCAGGGCGCGCTCCCAGTAGGCGCGCGCCTTGGCGGTGTCCTTCGTGTAGCGCAGCAAGAGCAAGCTGTCGGACTCTCCGAGCGGCGCGACCTCAGGGACGCAGGAGTCTCTCAGGGCGTCGTCCCGAGCGTCACCGGCGATGACGTTGCGCATCACGAGCGCGGCCGCTTCGCGGGCAGCGAACTCATCCGCTGAGCTCAAGGGCCGCTTCACCGCGCGCACGCCGAACCAGGTCGGCTCCCGATCGAGGGGGGGACGGAGGAAGCGCTGCCTGGAGACGCGCCGCTCGTGCCCTGCGCTGCGGCCTCTGACGCGCACGGCGACCTTCGTCACCTCCGGGTCTACGAGGCCGTTGCGGTCGTGGATCCGGATGCCCGACTCGTAGCCGATGGCGCCAATGGCGCCGAGGACGATGCTGTCGCCCTCCTGCGCGTGCTCCTTGAGGGCGCGGCCGATCATCCGCCAGGTCGGGATGTTGCGCCGCGCCTTCTCCAGGCGGTCCAGCTCGGTCTCGTAGCCGTCCTTGAAGCCGCGGAAGTCGAGGGCGACGCGAGCCTTCACAGGGAGGAGGTGGAGCCCGAAGGCGCTGAGGCAGCCGAGGAGTGGCAGCGCTACGCGCCATCCTGCGCGCCCGTCCCTCCCGTGCAGGCCCGCTGCGATGAGGACGGCGAGGAAGGGGACGGTGGGGGCGAGGAAGCGGAAGAAGGGCATCCAGTCGCCTCCCGAGAGGAGGGCGAAGAGCACGCCGCCGTCGACGAGCACGCCTGCAGAGAGCGCGAGCTTGGCCGCGGGAGAGCGCAGCGCGCGCAGGGAGAGCGCGGTTGCGATGAGGGGAGTGATGGAGATGACGAGCCAGCTCGCGATGTAGCGCAGCCCGCGTCCGAGGGTCTCTCCGTCTAGTCCGGCCTTGGCGTGCACCGTGTTGGGCAGCCACTCTCCATAGGTGTAGAGCCGCCAAGTCATCACGCAGGCGAAGGCGATGAGGCCGGGGGTGATGAGCTGAAGGTGAGCCCGCCACCGTGATCGGTCAGCGACGCTGACCGCGAAGAACACGCCGAGGAGCCAGAGGACGCCCTCGACGCGTGCGGTCACGAGGAGGGCGCCGAAGAGGGTCGCGAGCGCCGTCCCGCCTCCGTCTCTCGTCAGCTCGCGCCAGAGGCCAAAGAGCGCGAGGGTGAAGAGGGCGGTCTCCAAGCCGCCGGTGGTCCACGCCGCGAGGTCAGCGGAGAGACCGATGGTGAGGGCGCCGCCGTAGCGCGCCGCCTTGGAGATGGGGAGCCGGGCGAGGACGTCCGCTGCGAGGGCGGTGGTCGCGAGGGCGCAGAGGGCGGAGAGGAGGTGCGCGCTCGTGTCGAGGGGCGCGCCGAGGCGAGCCGCGAGGCTCATGAGGAAGACCCAGGCGAGGTCGCTGTAGCCCTCGACGAGCTCGCCTGCGTGGTAGACCGGTCCGAGGCCGTTGGCCCAGTTCTCTGCGTAGCGGAAGACGATGAAGGCGTCGTCGACGAAGAAGCGGAGGTGCCACGCCAAGAAGGCCAGGGGGAGGAGCGCGGCGGCGAAGAGCGGGGCGGCGCGTCCGGGGCTAGGGGCTGTGGCGGGAGGGGTCATCGTCGGAAACGTACGTGTACGAAGATGTCATCGGTAGGGAAACCGCAGCGAAGTTCCTCGGGTGCTAGGCTCTCTCCCATGGACACCGTCGCGAGGAGGCCCAAGAAGGGTGAGGAGGTCGAGGTCGTGGTCGAGACGATCGACCGCCGCGGCCGCGCCCTCGGGGAGACTGGGGGGCATCCGATGGCCCTCCCGCGCGGGCTCCCAGGGGACAAGCTGCGGGCGCGGGTGACGCGGCGGCGGCGCAAGGAGCTCTATGGCGTCCCCTTGGAGGTGCTCGAGCGCAGCCCAGATCACGTGCAAGCTCGCTGCTCCCACGCAAAGAGCTGCGGCGGCTGCCGCTTCCAGGACCTCGCCTACGAGGCGCAGCTCGAGCTCTTGCGTGGCCACATCTCTCAAGCCCTCGCGGAGGCCTTCGTCCCACACGGCGGCGTTGACCCTGTCATTGCATGCCCTGAACCTTGGGGCTACCGCAACAAGATGGAGCTCAGCTTCGGGGCGATCCGTTGGGTGGAGGAGGAAGAGCCAGAGGGGGTCGAGCGTGACTTCGCTCTCGGCTTCCACGCCCCAGGTCGCTTTGACCGGGTCCTCGATGTGAGCGAGTGCCACCTCCTCTTCGAGGGCGGGATCGAGCTCGTGCGCTCAGCGCGCGCCCTCGCGAGAGAGCTCGAGCTCAGCGCTTGGAATCAGCACACCCACGAGGGCTGCCTGCGTCACCTCGTCCTGCGGCGAGGGGTCCACACCGAGGAGACCTTGGCCTATCTCGTGACCTCGCGGGTTGGTGCGGACGTGGACGAGTTTTTGGCGCGCTTCGCTGAACTCCACCCGGAGCTCACCACGCTGGTGCACGGTGTGAACGCGGGGGTCGCTGACGTCGCCAAGGCCGAGGAGCGCCGGGTCATCAAGGGGGAGGGCTGGATCACAGAGCGCCTCCACGGCGTGGAGTTCCGCATCTCTCCGGAGAGCTTCTTCCAGACGAACACCTTGCAGGCGGAGCGGCTCTTTGAGGTCGTCCTTGAGGAGGCTTGCGCAAGAGGTGCGGAGCTCGTCCACGACCTCTACTGCGGCGCGGGGAGCATCTCGCTCCTCTTGGCGAGGTCCGTCGGACGCGTGACGGGCTTCGAGCTCTCAGAAGAGGCGGTCGCTGACGCCGTGGAGAACGCGCGCCGAAACCAGATCACGAACGCTGAGTTCGTCGCCGGAGACCTCGCCGAGACGATCGCCGGGGTGAGCGAGCGCCCGGACGTACTCGTGTGCGACCCCCCTCGCTCAGGGATGCACGAGCGGGTCGTAGAGCGTCTCATCGAGCTCAGCCCTGCCCGCATCGTTCACGTCTCTTGCAACGCTCACGCCGCAGCCCGTGACCTCGCGCGGCTGGTCCACAACGGCTACGAGCTCGTGCGGGCGAGGCCAGTGGATCTCTTCCCGCACACGCCGCACGTCGAGTGCGTGTTCACCCTTGAGCGGAGCTCGTCATGACAGGGCTCTGTCCGTCCTGCGCCCATGTGCGTGTCATCGAGAGCGCGACTGGATCTCGCTTCTTGATGTGCCGCTTGGCGAAGGAGGACCCGGGCTTCATGAAGTACCCGCCGCAGCCGGTGATCCGCTGCGCAGGCCATGAGGCGCAATCCAACCCTAAGGAGCCCGAAGAGTGAGCGAGCTCCGCGCCGTGCCGGGGACTGTGCTCGCAGCCTCTCCTGACTTGCCCGACTCGAGCTTCTCGCACGCGGCGATCGTGGTCTGTGAGCACGCAGCAGAGGGGGCCTTCGGGCTCGTCTTCAACCGCCCGGCGGGGATCTCCTTGCGACAGGTGTTCCCGGAGCATCCGCTCCTCGCCTCCTCAGAGCTCACGGTCTACTGGGGCGGGCCGGTCGGTATGGACAGCGCCCAGTTCCTGCACCGGGTTCCCGAGCTGATCCACGGCGGAGAGGAGCTCGCTCATGGCGTGCACCTCGGGGGCGACTTTGAGGAGCTCGCGAACCTGATCCACGAGGACCCGGACCGCGCGTCTGAGAGCGTCCGGATGTTCGTGGGCTACTCGGGCTGGGCTGATGGGCAGCTCGATGAGGAGCTCTCAAGCGGCTCCTGGCTCCCAGCTGTCCTCGACCCCGACGTCCTCTTCAGCGAGGGAGAGGAGTCCGCGTGGCGCGCGGTGATCCGGTCTGTCAGCGGCTTGGACGGCCTCTCACACCAGCCGCCTGACTCGAGCTGGAACTGATCCCGTCCGCTTCAGCTGCCGAACTGGTATGCCCCGAGGTCGAGGCCATCTGCTGAGAGGCCGCGCACAGGGGAGATGGCTCGCAGGTGGATGTCTCCGTCGTGCGCGTTCACGAACCTTGGGTCCATGTCGACGTTGTTTGCTCCGGGCCAGCCGCCCTGGATGTCTGTGTAGGTGACGCTGGTCGTGCTGGGGCCAGTGCCGGGCGTCTTGTGACCGACGACGAGGATGATCTCTGCCCCGATGTCTCCCCACATGATGCTGTTCTTGATGGTGGGCATGGAGAGGTTGCGGCCATAGATCGCTGAGCTCTCATACTCCGAGCCGTTCAGGGTGAAGGTGCAGTAGTCGAGGTCAGGGGAGGTCGAGATCAAGTGGAAGGCGCCGCCGCGTCCGTTCCTCGCGAAGTTCTTCACGAAGCCGCACCTCCTGAAGATGGAGTTCGAGCAGTTCACCGCGTAGATCCCGCCGCCGTCATAGCGGGCCATGTTGGTGAGGAACTTGCAGGTGTCGATCAAGAGGTTGTCTACAGAGTCCATGTAGATCGCACCCCCGTGGCAGCCCTTGCTGTGGTTGCGACGGAAGAAGCCCCGATGGATCCCTATCACCGCGCCGTTCATCGCCGCGATGCCTGCGCCGTTCCTCCCGCATGAGTTCTGAATCAGGTGTGTGCGCTCTGTCGAGAACTCAGCCGCGCCGATGAGGACGCCGCCTGCATCTCGAACCGAGCGGTTCCCCTTGATCGTGCACTCGATGAACTGGGCGACGCTGCCGTTCTGGATGGCCATCCCGGACCCGTCTCTCCCAGAGAAGTTCTTGAAGAACTCGGTCTTGGTCGCGACGAGAGAGGTGTAGTTCAAGTACATCCCCGCCCCGTCTTGGTGCAGGGTGTCGTTCCAGGAGATCCCACACCCCTCGAGCTCTAGCTGCACGTTGTTTCGGGTGTAGAGGCCTCCGCCGTTGTCCCTGGCGTGGTTGAAGTAGAGGTTGCACGAGAGGAGGGTGAGGGAGCCCGTCTCTTGGAAGATCGCGCCGCCGTCGATCGCTGTGGAGTTGAGCGTGAAGAGGCACGCCTCAAAGGCCAACTCGGAGTGGTTCCTAGCGTAGACACCGCCGCCGCGTCCGAGTGTGTGGTTGTTCGTGATGACGCAGTCGATGAAGGTCGGTGAGGAGCTGTCGACGTGGACTCCGCCGCCCCGCTGCTCGGTCCCCGCTCCGTTACAGACCTTGAAGCCTTGGATCACAGGGGAGGTGCCTGAGCCGTTTTGAAAGCGCAGCGCGCTGCCTGTGCCGCCAGCGTCGATGGTGGTAGAGAGCGAGCCAGCAGTGGCGATGATGGAGATGTCTTTGCCGTCTACGGTCACGTTCTCGTAGTAGACGCCAGGCGCCACATGGATGACGTCGCCATGACTCGAGGCGGAGACGGCGTCTTGGATCGCGCAGAAGGGGTCTGTAGCGCTGCCGGTTCCGGGGCATGCGGGGTTTGAGAGGTCGACGTAGAGGTCGCTGGCTGCGCCGACCTGAGCGAGGACACAGAGCATGCTCGTGGCGAGCGCGGCGACGCGCATGCTATGGATCTCCACCTTCATTCCTTCGTCTCTCCTTTCTGGTGCGCGCCTAGAGGGGCGCTGCTTCGACCTTACTCAGGTCGATCCATTGCAATAAATATTATGCGCCTTTGAAGGAAAGGGCTACAAATCAGCAATACCTATCAATTTTGAGGCCATTTTTGAGGCCTCTCCAATGGGTGGAGTAGCCCCTATGGGTCCTTGAGAGCTCGCAGGGGGGCCGTATCCTGGGCCTATGCAGCATGAGTCAGGCAGGCGGGTCTCCTTTGACATCGAGATCGCAAACATCTTTGAGCTAGGGCCTGGAGAGGACCTCGACCAGTACGGCCCCTTCGACATCTCCTGCGCTGCCGCTGCGGATGACCAAGGCGAGGTCACGCACTGGACGAGCCTCGCTCCGAACGGCTCCTACGCCGACCACCTTGACCCTGCGACGGCCCACGAGCTGCTCGCCTGGCTTCGTGAGGAGCAGCTCGCAGGCTCTAGGCTCTTCGCCTGGAACGGGCTCTCCTTCGACCTGCGCTGGATCGGGGTCGCCGCCCAGGATGTGGACCTCGCCGCTGAGGTCGCGCTAGACCTCTACGACCCCATGTTTCAGTTCTTCGTTCAGCGAGGCTTCCCCGTCGGTCTGGCCAAGGTCGCGAATGGGCTCGGGGTCACGGAGACCAAGCTCATGGACGGCGCGGACGCGCCAGAGCAGTGGGCGAGCGGGAACCACCAGCTGGTGCTCGACTATGTGGCGGGGGACTGCCGCATCACCGACGCGGTGGTCGCAGGCATTGAAGAGTCCGGGGGAGTCACCTGGAGGACCAGCCGGGGCTCCCTCTCAACGGAGCCCATGCCTGAGCTCAAGCAGGTCCGCGCGCTCCTGGACGCGCCGGAGCCCGACACCTCCTGGATGGACGCGCCGCTGCCGCGCTCGAAGTTCACGAGCTGGCTCCCCTGAGGCGAGCGGTCTAGCGGCGCAGCTCAGGCTCGTCTTCTGCGGTGGCCTCGCGAGCAGCTTCAGCCGCTTGCTTGCGCAGGCCGCGATGCATGGCCTCAAAGCCGACGTTGGCAGGCCGATTGAGGTAGTCGAGCTCGGGCTGTATGCGCTCTACGCCGCCGAGCTCCAGGACGCGATCGATGAGCCGGGTGCGCTCTTGCATGGAGAGGGAGTCCACAGGGATGTAGGGCACCTCGAAGAACTCGAGCATGAACTTCACCATCCCGTCGATCCTCAGGACCTCCTCCCAAGAGACGCCAGCGCGTACGCCGTCATCGCTGAGGAGCTCTTGGTGGGGGCGCAGGTAGAAGACGACGCCGCCGGTGAGAGATTGCATGTAGGTCTTCAGGCGCTCGTCCTTCGCGACCTGTCCCAAGATCGTCGCGTGGTGTGCCGCGTAGGCGAGGTTGCAGAACGCGCGGTCTGAGACGAAGGAGCCCTCCTGCTGCATCTCAGCAGAGATCTGTCGCAGGTAGACCTCCGTCTGGTAGTGGTTGACGAGGTCCACGTTCGTGCGCAGCA
>JAKVCE010000020.1:9944-15693 GCA_022447405.1 Planctomycetota bacterium
GGCGCCTCCATCTCACTCAAGACCCCGCGCGCGACCTCCGCGATCATCGGGAGTCCGTAGCGATCACGGACCCAGCGGGCCATGGTGGTCTTTCCTGTGGAGTGGGCGCCGACGAAGTAGATGCGGTGTTGGGTCATTTCTGCTCCTCTGGGGACCGGGGCAGTCTACCAGATGTTGTGGCATGGCGCAGGGATGACCCCCAACAGGTTGTGGATAACCTGTGGAAATCCTCTCGACAGCCCCTCCTCAGAAGGTCTCGAGGAGCTCGTGGATCCGCGCCAAGCCCCGCTCTAAGAGGTCCGTGTCTTCGCCGTATCCCACTCGCAGCCAGCCGTCCATCCCGAAGTGGTCGCCAGGCACGAGCAAGAGGTCCTTCTCCACGCGGAGTCGCTCGGCGAGCTCGCTCGAGCTCATCTCGTGGTCGTACTCCATCATGAGGTAGGCGCCAGCCTTCGGTCGGATGGCCTTGAGGTGCGGGTCAGCATCTACCCAGCTCATCGTCAGGTCGAGGTTGTGCGTGAGGAGCGCCTTGGTGCGCTCCAGGATCCTCGCGCGGACCTCCCCCGAGAGGGCGAAGATGCCGAGGTCATTGGAGAGGGAGCCTGGCCCGATCGTGATGTAGTCGTGCTGGCTCCAGCAGTCCGCGATGGTGTCGGCTGGCGCGAGGATCCAGCCCAGGCGCAGGCCGGGCAGGCCGTAGGTCTTGGAGAAGCTGTTGGTTATGACGACCTTGTCGTGGCGACCCCACATGGTCGGGGTCGGCGAGCCGTCCTGCTCTGTCCCGTGGTAGATCTCGTCTACGAGGACCCACGCGTCGTGCTTCGCGGCGATGGCAGCGACGCGATCCAGCGCCTCAGCGTCCATGATCGAGCCCGCCGGGTTGTTCGGGTTGCAGAGGCAGATCATCTTCGTCTTGGGGCCCACCAGGGACTCCAGCTCATCCATGTCCGAGCTCCAGTCACCCGCCTCATGGTCGGGGAGGAGCTTCCAAGGCTTCACCTCTGCCCCGACCCCGCGCAGCATGCCCCACAGCTGCATGTAGTTGGGGATCTGCATCACGACCTCGTCGCCTGGCTGGACGATCGTCCACGCGGCGACGAAGTTGGCCTCCGCGCCCCCGTTCGTCGCCTCGACGTTGGCCTCGGTGGCGCCCTCGTAGAGCCCCGCGATCGCCTCTCGCAGGGGTCGGGTGCCGTTCGACTGGGTGTAGACGAGCCGGTGGCTCATGAGCTCAGGGACGCCAGCCTCGCTCACGAGCTCACCGATGGTCATCGGCGAGACGCCTGAGTCTGAGAGGTTGATCTCCACCTCGTTCTCGTAGGTGGACTGCCAGCGTTCCATTCGGAAAGGTTCTATGCGCATGCGCCCTCTATACTCTCCGCGTGCGCTTTCCCCAAGACGTCATCGCCGCGGCAGAGCAAATATCTGGTCGAGTCCGCCGCACGCCGATCGAGCGCTCCCCCGCCCTCGAGGGCTCATCGGGGGCGCGGGTGTGGCTGAAGCTCGAGAACTTGCAGGAGACGGGGTCCTTCAAGCTGCGCGGCGCGTCTCACAAGCTCCTCACCCTCAGCGATGAGGAGCGACGCCGCGGGGTGGTCGCCGCCTCCACCGGGAACCACGGCGCTGGGGTCGCCGCGGCGGCCGCGAGCTTGGGGGTGCAGGCCACGATCTTCGCGCCCTTGACAGCGGACCCCTCCAAGCTGGAGGGGGTGCGGCAGCGCGGCGCCCTCGTGCGGCAGGTGGGAGAGGACTGCCTCGTCGCGGAGGAGGCCGCGCGCGCGGAGGCCGAGGCGAGCGGGCTCACCTACGTCTCGCCCTACAACGATCCGGACGTGGTCAGCGGGCAAGGCACCCTCGGCTGGGAGCTCCATGAGGACCTTGAAGGTCTCGACGCGGTCTTCATCTCCATGGGCGGTGGGGGCCTCATCGCCGGAGTCGGGAGCTACCTCAAGTCCGTCCGCCCAGACGTCGAGGTCATCGCCTGCTCCCCCGAGAACTCCTGCGTCATGCACAAGTCTCTCGAAGCCGGTGAGCTCTTGGACCTGCCCTCTCTCCCCACGCTCTCGGACGGGACGGCGGGGGGAGTGGAGCCGGGCTCGATCACCTTTGACCTCTGCCAGGGCTGCGTGGACAGGTCCGTCACCGTCACAGAGGAGGAGATCAGAAGCGCCATGAAGACCGTCATCACCGCTCACCACACCTGCATCGAAGGCGCGGCCGGCGTCGCCGCCGCCGCTTTCTTACAAGACCCAGGGCGCTACGAGGGGAAGGACGTCGCCGTCGTCTTGTGCGGCGCGAACGCCTCAGCCGAGGTCTTGCGGGAGGTGCTCGCGTGAGCCGCGTCGCGACGTGGAGTGAGATCGAGCCCGCCCTCGCTGGCGTCGACCTCCTCGAGGAGATGTCGCTCGGCTTCCAGGCCTACTCTGCTGGTGACTGCGTCGTCCCTCCCGTGGGCGAGCTCTTGCTGGAGGAGAGCCGCGGTGAGGTTCACATCAAGTACGGGTATGTGCGCGGCGGGGAGCACTACGTGATCAAGATCGCCTCGGGCTTCCCCGGCAACCCAGCGCTGGGGCTGCCGGTGGGGGATGGTCTGATGCTCCTCTTCAGGCAGGACACGGGCGCGCTCGCCCGTGTGCTCTTCGATGAGGGGCACCTGACGGATGAGCGGACCGCCGCGGCGGGCGCCCTCGCGTCGAGGACGATGGCTCCTCCCACGGTGGAGCGGATCGGGATCTTGGGGGCGGGGGTGCAGGCGCGGCTGCAGGCCAAGCACCACGCGGGCGTCTTCCCTGACGCGGAGTTCATGGTCTGGGGGAGGGACGCAGAAAAGAGCGCAGCCTGCGCTGCAGAGCTCAGCGGCGCGGGCATCCCAGCGAGGTCCGCAGAGGATGTGGAGCGCCTCTCAAGGGAGTGCCAGGTGATCGTCACGACGACGGCCGCGAAGGAGAGCTTGCTCGCCTCTGATTGGGTCCAGCCCGGGACTCACGTCACGGCTGTGGGATCGGACACTCCTGAGAAGCAAGAGGTGGAGGTCACGCTGCTCGCCCGGGCTGACAAGGTCGCATGCGACAGCTTGGAGCAGTGCCGCCTGCGCGGCGAGGTCTCACAGGCGCTGCGTGCGGGCGCGATCAGCGAGGAGGAGGTCGTGGAGTTGGGCGCGATCTTGAGCGGGGACGCGGCGGGGAGAGGGTCGTCTGAGGAGGTGACGGTGTGCGACCTCACCGGCGTCGCCGTGCAAGACCTGAGGATCGCAGAGGCGGTCAACGCCGCCTTGGCCTAGCGCTCAGCTGACGCTGGGTTCGGAGATCCCCAAGGCCTCTCTGGTCGCGCGCTCTCCCTCAGAGATCAGCTCCGGGGTCCTGTGGAAGTCAAAGATCCCCACGCCCTCCATCCGCGGGATGACCATGACGTCAGGCGGCGAGAGCTCTCGCTGACAGGACGCGAGCTGGTGCATCATGTTGATCGCCACGTCTGTCAGTGACTCGATCATGCCGGGCGGCTTGGGCGGCTCCTCGGGAGGATCGGTCCGGATGCGGTCGCGCATTCGCTTCATCCCGAAGGCGATGCGCTCGCTCGCAGCGCTCCCAGTCGAGCGCACGCTCTCCGCGAACTCCCTGAGCGCGGGGTGGAGCTCGGGAGCTTCAATGAGGCGGTCGAGCATGCCTGCTTGGGGCTCGAGCTCAGGCTCCTCCTCTGGCGCGCTCACGAGCGGTGGACCGTTCGTCTGGTCGTTCACATCGACTGCGATCACAGGCAGGTCGCCGAGGGCGGACGCAGCGGCGAAGGGGACCGGGCTGGAGACGCCGCCGTCGATCAACCAGCGGTCCTCCCGATAGACCGGAGTGAAGACTCCTGGGATGGAGCTAGAGGCTCGCATGGCGTCGACGAGGTCTCCCTCGCGGATCCAGACCTCCTCTCCGCCCTTCAGAGTCGCAGCGACAGCGATGTATGGGATCTCACAGTCTTCGATCCGAGCCTCGCCGAGGATGTCGCGCATGAGGTCGGTGATCCTTGTCCCAGCGAAGAGGCCCGAGCGCGGCACGATCGGATCGAGCAGCGAGAACACGCCCTTCTTGGTCATCCGCCTCATCTCCTCCTCGTAAGGCGCGAGCTTGTTCGCGGCGATGACTCCACCGACCGCGGAGCCGATGCTCGTCCCCGCCACGCCGGCGACCTCAATCCCGAGCTCTTCGAGCACGTGGCAGACGCCGATGTGAGCCATCCCGCGCGCGGCTCCACCTCCGAGGGCGAGGATGACCCGGTCGCCTCTCTTGAGCGGGGCCTCGAGCGTCACAGAGAGACCTCTCGCCCGATCTTCTCAGAGATCGAGCTGGAGACGCAGGCTGTGAGGGAGTGTCCGTCTCGGTCGCACAGCCAGGCGCTCCCATCCCAGACGTAGTGCCAAGCGCGCGCTCCGGCGGCGAACCACATCTGCGAGGCGGCGGTCTGGCGGTTCAACACATAGCGTGCGCCGTCTGCGAACTCGATGGTGAGGACTCCGTCCGTACAAGAGAAGTCCACCTCGTCCGGGTCGAACTCTTCGAGGGCGTCAGCGAAGTGTTCGAGGCAGGCGTCAGCGAGCTTAAGAAATTCTTGTTGGTCCATCGGTGCTCAGTCTACATCAGCGGCGCGCCTCTTCAGCGATGCGCTTTGCCGTGGCGGCCCAGCTGCAGATCGGGCAGGCCTCGAGGTCATGGCCCCTTGCGGGGCAGTGCTCTCGTCCAAAATAGATGATCTGCAGGTGGAGCTTGATCCAGCTGTCCTCGGGGAAGGCGCGCTTCAAGTCACGCTCGGTCTTCTCGACGCTCTTGCCCGTCGAGAGCCCCCAGCGCGCAGCGAGGCGATGGATGTGGGTGTCGACTGGGAAGGCGGGCACCCCGAAGGCTTGGATCATGACGACGCTCGCGGTCTTGTGCCCCACGCCGGGCAGGGCCTCGAGGGCGTCCATGTCTTGTGGCACCTCGCCGCCGTGGCGCTCCACGAGGAGCTCTGAGAGGCGGCGGATGTTCTTGGCCTTGGTGGGGGCGAGCCCGACGGTCCTGATCTCTCCCAAGATGGCCTCTACGGGGACCTGGGACATCCCCTTAGGGGTGCGCGCGAGCGCGAAGAGTCCAGGGGTGACCATGTTGACGCGCTCGTCAGTGGTCTGCGCCGAGAGGAGGACGGCAACGAGCAGCGTGAAGGGGTCGCCGTGATCCAGCGGCACCGGCGGGTCTGGATAGAGCTCATTCAGCTGCTCCAGGATTCGCTCTGCCTTCTCCGCGCGCTTCATGCAGAGCATGGTACCGAGGGCTCGGGCAGAGCAGAATGTCGTCGTGGAAGAGCGAGCGCTGATCGAGGACTTTTTGAACGGGGAGGCGTACGCCGTCGCGGGGGCGTCGACGGACCGCAGCAAGTACGGCAACAAGGTCCTGCGCTGCTATCAGCAGGCCGGCCGCGACGTGATCCCGGTGAACCCGCGCGCTGAGGAGGTTGAGGGGATAGCCTGCGTCCCGGACCTCTCCGGGCTGGGTGCCGAGGTCCACGGCCTCTCGATCATCACCCCGCCAGGGGTGACAGCAGCGCTGATCGAGGAGGCAGCCAAGGAGGGGATCACTCGGGTCTGGGTGCAGCCTGGGGCCGAGTTTCCTGGGCTGGAGGGGCGCTGCGAGGAGCTAGGGATCACCTGTGTGTCCAGGGGCCCCTGCTTGCTCGTCGTCCTCGGGTTCTCGGAGAGCTTGTAAGGACGTCACTTACAGGCCCCTAGGAC
>JAKVCE010000200.1 GCA_022447405.1 Planctomycetota bacterium
GCGGGGACAACGCGCTCTCGCATTAAGACGTCCCGCCACTCGAGGCAGGCTGCCTCTCCGTGCTCTTTGATGGGAGAGAGGAACCTCGCCACGAAGTCTTCGGCGTCTAGCGCCCCTGAGGCGTATCCACGTTGGAACTCCTCGGTGGTCTCGGGCGAGAAGGCGCCGCGCTCTGTGAGGAGGTCTCCCCACAGGACGTCCGTATCCCCTGCGAGGAGGGTGCCGTCTAGGTCGAAGATCGCTATACGCATGGCTATCCAGTGCTCGGGTGAAGCATGTCAGCGATCCCGTGGAGCCTCCACACAGAGTCTTGAAGGCCGCCGGGGCGAGAACGAATCATCCAAAGGTCAGCGTGTCTTTCGCCAAGGGTTCGGAGTCGCTCCGCCAGCGCCTCGGCGTCGCTGGAGGGTACGTCTGACAGCAGCCCGCCTGGCTGGCAGGAGGCGCGCGCCTCTCCTAGGTCGCAGCTCGCATTCAATAGGTCTAAGACCCAGGAGAGCTCGATCCGGCACAGTTCAGCCTCGCTCGAGCTCGCAGAGGTCCCTGTCAGGGCTGGGCGAAGGTCTTTGAGCCGCTCCCTCCCGCGCTGGTAGGAGGCCGGCTCAAGGCCGGGCACGCGCTCGTCAGGGAGCGTCCGCTCGGGGAAACCGAGGGGATAAAAGAGCGTTGTCAGGTTCTCGGTCTTCACCCCGCAAGCGTCTGACGCTCTTCCGAGCTCGAGGATGAATGAGCCCAGCCCCGCGGCAGGTGAGCGGAAGGCGTGGTGATCCAGCTGGGCGGCGAGGTCCCCGTCTGTGCGCGCCTCGGCTGCTGCGCCGTTCCATGCACACTCAGCTCCGTGCAGGAAGCCCAGGTAGCTGATGGGCATGGGCTGCAGGTGGCCGCGATCTCCCCAGTCTGTGATCAAGAGGCCGCGCGCGCCATGCGCTCGAGCGGCCGCAGCCGCCGCCCTTAGGTTTGCGATGCAGTTGTCCGTTCGGCCTCCAAGGGACTGCCAAGAGCTCGTCCCTGGCGCGATCTGGAAGGACGCGCAGGACCGGCTGAGGACCTCGGCCTCCTCTAGTAGGGGGTGCGTGGCCTCGTATCCCCAAAGGATGGGCTCGCAGTCAGCAGGGAGCTCAGGGACCACCTCCGGGTGATTGAGGACGACGTCTGCCCAGCACTGCATCCTCTTTCCCCTAGACGCGACGCGCTCATGCACCGACTTGAGGAAGTCCATGTAGACGGCGGCGACTCCCCGGTCCCGCACCGCGTCTCTTGAGCGTCCCTGTCCGAGATCGAAGGTCTCATCGAGGCCGACGTTGAATGTGTCGCTCTGAAAGTTCGGGAGGAGCTGGTCATAGAGGCCCTCTAAGAACTCAAGCGCGGCGGGATCCACTGGGCAGAGGCTGAAAGGTTGCTTCTCTGGGTGGAAGGGGTGTTGGACGCCCTCGGGGACCTCCGACAAGTGCCGGTGTGAGTCGTGGCTGAGCCAGCGGTGCATGTGCCCGAAGCTCTGCTGGTTCGGAATGAGCTCTATACCCCAACTCGCAGCGTGCTTGTCGAGGGCGGAGATCTCGTCAGGGGTCCACGCGGAGGCTGGTCCGCAGATGTGTTCTGCGCCTGTGTAAGCGAATGTGTGCTCCGTGTAGAGCTGAAGTCTGTTCACCTTGAGGGAGGCGAGGAGCTCAACGAGCTGGCAGGCGGTCGCGAGCGTGGGGACTCTGTCCCTGCTTATGTCGAGCATGACGCCGCGCTCTCCGAGGTCTGGCTCGTCGACGACATGTATGCCAGGGCAGTCTCTCCCCGGAGCGTTGATGCGGAGCCACTGCGTGAGGGTCGTCATCGCCCACCGCAGCCCCTGGTCCGAGTCCGCCTTCAGGCTGATGGTGTCACGGGTTGCGTGCAGCTCGTAACCCTCAGGGTGCGTAGAGGCCGCGGAGAGTGGGCCAAGGGAGAGGCGCAGCTCGGGCTCGCCCGCTCGCGCGTGGCTTCGCAGGCAGGCTCGCAGGGCGCCCTCTGTGCCGGAGCCTGAGAGGGCGCTCTCTGGCATGGCGTATACACCTGGGCCGAAGGAGAGAGGGGGGAGCTCCTTCTGCTGCTTCGGGGCTGGCAGGAGGAGTCTGCTGTGGCCGCTCACTCCCGCGTCAGTCGCGCGGCAGGAGCACGAGCAGCAGGCGGCCGAGGTCGTCCCGATCTCTCAAGGAGTCGAGCTTTTGGGTGGTGCTCACTCCGCCGAACATGCGCAGGTGGGCTGCGTCGATGCTGAGGAAGCTGGGGCGAGCGTCGCTCTTGAGTGTGAGGGTTCCTTCCGAGTCGGTGTGGCCCGCGAGCTCTCCATCTAGGTAGACGGCGACGTGCGAGGCCGGCGCTCCGTCTGGCAGCGTGAGGCGTAAGCCTTCACCCCAGCCAGCGCTGAGGGCGGGCGCGAGGCGTCGAAGGGTGTTCGGCTGGTTGAGCGTCAGCTCCCCGTAGGCAGGGGCCGCTCCAGAGGCGCGCACCATCCAGTGAATGGGGCGATCCACCGGGGCGCCCTCGATCCGGACTTCCCCATCGAGGCTGTCTCGCCAGATGACCTGTTCGTCCCAAGTGATCGCCACCTCGAAGGGCTCCGCAGGAGAAGTGGTGCCTTCTATCTGGGGTTTGATGACGAGCTCAGCGTGGGGTGCGTCGTCTTCGCAGAAGATGCTGATCTGTGAGGGGGCAGAGATCGGCGCGTGGTTGTAGAAGGTTGGGAGAACGTCGGCTTTCTCAAGCGCTACCACATACCGCTCGCCTACGGTCGCAGGGATCTTGAAGCTCCCCTCCATGGCGCCACCTTGACCAGTCCATTGCACGTTGGCCTGCGCGGGCGCAGCCTCTAGGTCCAATGGCCAGAGCTTGACCTTGAGGGACTCGCAATATTCCCCAGAGCTGCTCTGCACCTGGCCGATGATCTCAGTCTCCGGCCCTTGGGTGGGCTTAGGCTCAAGCTGGAAGTGCACCTCTTGCCCGGCGATCGCCAAGACCTCCTGTCGGCAGCGGCCGTCAACAGTGAGGGGGCTCATCACTTGGTACCTGCCCTCGGGTAGCCACGCGAAGCGGAAGGTGCCGTCGTCGGAAGTCGCGACGGTGTGCGTCACGCCATCAGCGCCTTTGGCCTGAACGAGGCAGTGCATTGGCGCGCCGTCAGCGCTCAGGACCACACCGGAGAGGATGCCTCGCGGCTTCAGCGGCAAGCTCAACGGCTCTTGGCTGGGGTGTGTGCCCAGGGTCGCGCGCGCAGCCCACAGGCCATCTCGGCTTCGAAGGAGCACCTCAACGGAAGAGCGGAGCCTAGGGAGGAGCAGTGGCTGGTCAGGGTGGTATTCGGCGATCGCCCCAGTCCACGCCTCGTTGGGCTGGACCAGGCAAAGCTCCAGCTCTAGGTCGTGCTGATGAGCGGGGAGGACGGGGTGGATGTTGAGGGGGAACAGGTGCTCGTCAGGGGAGTCCCCGGCTGCAACGCTGCCACCAAGCGGGAGGCTAGGGAAGATGGCGATGAGCCCGAGGGCTGCCAGCAAGGCTAGGCGCGGGGGTGCGTGCATGGTGATGTTCGCCGAGTGCTCTGGTTAGGGGTCTTGCGGTACCTAATGACAGCGCAAACAGCGGGGCAATAGGATAGCGCAAAACCGCCTTTAGGGTGTTGCATTTAGTGGCCTGGACTCGAGCAAGGGGGCCATCTCACAAAACCTTGTTTCACACTGACTTACGCTGGTATGCCGGGGTGACGCGCGAAGCGCACACGTAAAAAAGGGTGCGGTATCGGCGCTTTTAAGGGGTTTCGTCGGGTGGGGATCCTTGAAAAAGATGCGGGCCTACACCCAGGCCATCGGCAGCCGGCCCCCGAACTTGCCCAAAATCCCAAAGCTGAGCCATTTCTAGGAATCCCTCGTCGTGCTCCGTCCGAACAGGAGGGCGTCCCCAACCAGGCGCCCTAGATTGAGCGCCCAGCGGTCATCTGGGGCGTCGCCGCCCAGGCCTTGAATCCAGGCTGCTTGCAGCTCGAGAGAAGGGTGCAGGGGGATCCTGATCCCTGCGGCGACCCATGCCGGCAGCTGGTCTTCTTCGGGGTGATAGAGCCCGCCGGCCTCTGCTAGGAGGGCCAATGGGAGCTTTTTCCCTGCGATCTCTAGCAGCGGTGATGAGAGCGTGAGGGATCCCCCTAGGGCGGGGTCGGGTCTGCCGGCAGGGTCTGCGAGGAAGAAGAGGTCTACGTTGGTGGTCCAGTCGAAGCGCCCCCAGGAACCATCTCTGAGATGTCCTAGGTGGAGCTCTAGCGCGTCAGCGTTAATGCCGGGGTCTGTGTCTGAGTGTGGGATCCGCACCTCGGCCAAGAAGGCGTGCGCGACCATCGCTGAGTCCCGGTCGATGACCCTGTGCCTGACACCGATCCAGGCGTCTCCTAGGCCAGAGGGGTCGGCTGCTCCAGGGATGGTAAGGCTGTGGTGCAGGTCTTGCGCGAGGTAGACCTCTGTTCGGTCTCCGAGTCCATAGCGCATAACGGCCATTGCTTGCTCTTCCCTGGCTGCCCAGGAGCCGACAGCCTCAACCTCGAGGAAGCCCGCGGGCGTCGTCACGGTGTCTTGCGAGGGCAAGAGGCCTTGTGGGTGAGCTGCGACGCCCTTGGGCAGGGGGTTTACACAGCTAGAGAAGATCGCCGCAGCGAGGGCGGCCGTGAGCAGTGAGCTTCGCAAGGTGTCCTGAGCGTACAGGTCGTGATGCGAAGATTCACGATCGGTGTCAAAGCTCTTCTAGCTAGCTCGGGATGATCAAGAGCGCTGTCCTTGTCGCTGCTTCTAGCAAGGCGCCGCCGTCTTGCATCCGCTCAATTCCGGTATCGCCTTTGCCTTCTAGCATTGGAT
>JAKVCE010000201.1 GCA_022447405.1 Planctomycetota bacterium
CGTCAGTCGTGCCGTACGCAGCGACCCGGGTGTGGTGTTTCGGCAGCCTCCCGCCGTCTCCCAACCCCGTGGAGCCGTCATCCCCTGAGCGGGTGTAGATGCGATCTAAGTGGACCATGGGGGGATCATAGCGCGAGAAGCGACCAGTCGGCACCCGTGCGGTAGGATGAGTGCCGTGAAGTTCCTGCTCATCCTCCTCTGCTCCCTCGGAGCGAGCGCTGCGGCGCGGCCTTCGGCACCTCCTGTCGCCGAGGATCCGGTGTTCGAGCTCTCGCTCCTGGATCTCATGAGCATCGACTACCGCCCCGGAAAGAAGCTCCCCGCGTGGGTTCACGCCTTGGATGGACACCGAGTACGGGTCGAGGGCTACATGGCGCTCGGAACGCCCGAGGGGCTCGAGAAGTTCGAGCTCGTCTGGGACTCCTGCGGCTGCGGCCAGAGCATCGTGAACCACTTCATCGAGGTCACCCTCACCGAAGAGACCACGGCCTTCAATCCGGACATCATCTTCGTCGAGGGAGTGTTCACCGTAGGCGAGATCCGGGAGGACGGCTTCGTCGTCAGCCTCTTCCGGCTCAAGGCCCCCACGATCCAGCAATGAGGGCGGCCGCGCTCCTCTTCGCCCTCGCCGCCACCGCCCCGCTCCAGGACGAGGGCGACCCCGCCGCCGAGGCCAAGCGCCTCTTCGAGGTCGCGACCGAGGGCTCGCCGCGAGTCCGCTCCCAAGCCTCCCTGCGGCTCGCCGCCCTCGGAGAGACCGGGGCAGCGCTGGTGCGTGAGCGCTTGGAGACAGACGGGGGCTACCTCTCCCTCGGGCCAGCGCTCTATGAGGCCCTCGTCGCCTTCGAGGACCAGCGCATGCGCGCGGCCCTCTGGGAGAGCCTCGAGGACGTCATGAACCCGTGGCGCCCCGCGGGCGCTCGCGCGCTCGCGAAGACCGCGAAGATCGAAGAGCAGCCCCAGTTCGAGACCCTGCTCAGCGACCGCATCTCAGCGGTGCGGGCGGAGGCCGTCCTCGGGGTCGAAGCGGGTGACATGGGGCGCGCCAAAGAGGCGCTCCGCCCTCGCCTGACCGACGAGAACGGGCGCGTGCGCCGTCGCGCCGCTGCAGCCCTCGCGCGCCTCGGCGAACACGCAGCCCTCGCGTGGCTCGTGGAAGACCTGCGCAGGGACGACACCTGGTTGGACATGCGGCTCGGCCGCATCGCACGCGCTGAGGCGGCGCAGGCGCTCGGTGGCATCCTCGGTCGAGATGCGATCACTGGGTACAGCTCTCGCAGCGCCCCCGACAGCCCGGAGACCGCGGCGAAGATCCAAGCCATCGAGGAGCGCTGCCGCGCCCTCGCTGGAGAGGAGTGGCCCGAGCTCCCCGACATCGCGCGCGCGCCCAGCCTGATCGAGGGCGAGGTCATCGGCGTCGAGCTCCGCTCTTGCCGACACGGCGAGCTCCTCCTGCGCTGGACTCAAGACGACCGGCTCGTCATCGGAGAGGGAGACACGGACATCCGACAGCTCCCCGAGGGATCCACCGCCCACCTCCTGGAGCGCGCCCAAGCTGCGCTAGAAACCTTGGGAGACCAGCGCTCCTTCGGCGACCCCGGCTGTGACCTCGAGCGCCATCACTTCAGGCTGCCGGACACGACCCGCGCCTGGACCATCCAGCTCTCCAAGGGGCCGGAGGCGGTCCCCGACCTGCGGCCTGCAGCACTGCACCCCGTCGCAGAGGCGATGATCCGAACCGTCGGCGACGACCTGCGACGAGATCTCGAGGTGAGCCTCGAATCCCTCGGCGGCCCGCTCCCCGACTGAGTCAGGGCGCGTCCGTCGGCGAGGGGTCGAGACCGAAGTCTGAGGGCTTCGCCTCGCTCCCGAGGGCGCGCATCAGCTGATGCCACGCGCTCGCGTCACGCGTCTCCAGCGGCGCGCGCGAGAAGACCCGCTCGATCATCCGCTCCGCGTCCGCTGCGACGCGCTCTGACCTGGCGACCTGTCCGGCGAGGATGTGCTTCAAGTGCGCCTTCAGGAACTCCCGCTGCTCACCTGTGAGCGGGTGCCCTCCTGACTCATTGGGGAGCCGCACCTCTCCGCTGAAGAGCGGCTGCAGCACCACCCCGACCGCCATCGCGAGGTTCAACGAGGTGTGCCTCGGCGAGGTCCGGACGTGTACGAGCCTGTGGCAGAGGGCAGCCTCTGCGGCGTCCATCCCCGCCGCCTCGTTTCCGAAGACCAGGGCGACGCGCTCGCTCTCACGCTGAGCGCGCTCCGCGAGCTCCTCCTTCGCGACCATCCAGTCCTCGAGGATCACGTTGTCCCTGCCCCGCGCCGTAAAACCGACGACGTGGGTGCAGTCCGTCAAGGCCTCCGTGAGCGTGTCGACGATGCGTAGCTCCCGCAGAGCGTCCTCGACCCCGTGAGACATCTGGGTGAACTCTGGGTGCACCAAGAGCGCGGGGCGCTCAGGCTTCACCAGCACGAGCTCGCAGGGGCCGAAGTTCTCGACCACGCGCAGCACCATGCCGACGTTGCGGGGCCCTTGCGGCCTGCAGAGGATGACGCGCTTCATCCCTCGGCTCGGAGCGCCTCCAGCTGCGCAGGGTCTGGGTTCCCGCCCGAGACGACCGCGACGACCCGCAGCGGGTCCGCTTGGCTGCGGCCTTCGAGGAGCGCCTCGGGGATGCCGCCGCTCAGGACCAGCGCGGTGGTCGCGGCGCCAGCGGGCTCCACCACCTCTCCGGTCTTAACGAGCGCGGCCTGGGCAGCGAAGATCTCCTCGTCAGAGACGAGCATCACACCATCCACAGTCTCCATACAGGTCGCGACGTTGATCGCGCCTGAGCTGAGCGGGCACAAGCCCTGCACATCGGTCGTGATCTCTTCGAGGAGGACCGGCGCGCCGCTCGCGAGGCCGCGGCTCATGGAGGGCGCGCCCTCTGGCTCGACGCCGACGACCTTGACCCCGTCGCCGAGCGTCTGCCGCACAGCGAGGGAGGCGCCCGTGATGAGCCCGCCGCCGCCCACCGGCGCGAGGAGCAGCTCGACCTCGGGGTCCTCGTCGGCGACCTCAAGCCCCACGGTCCCCGCGCCTTGCAAGGTCCGCTCCGCGTCAAAGGGATGGATGAGGACGGCGCCGGACGCGACGCGCTCAGCGCACAGCCCCTCCGCGATGGCGCGCGTCTCTCCGAGGACCACCTCCGCCCCGTGCTCGCGGCATGCGGCGATCTTGTTCGGGTAGGCGTCGGCAGGCATGAAGATCGTCGCGGGGACGCCCGCGCGCTCGGCCGCCCAGCTGAGCGCCTTCCCGTGGTTCCCAGAGCTCGTCGTGACCACTCCCCTCGCGCGCTCCTCGTCTGACAAGAGGGAGACCTGGTTCCAAGCGCCGCGCGCCTTGAAGGAGCCCGTGACCTGCTGGTTCTCCACCTTGAGCAGGAGCCTCACGCGCTCGTCAGGGACCGCGAAGGGCACCAAGGGGGTCCGCTTCACCACGCCGTCGAGGCGCGCGGCGGCGTCGCGGATCTGAATGTCTGTCCGGGCCTGCGTCATCGCGGGGAGGATAGCGGATCGACAGCGCGAGCGGTCGCGGTCAACATATGTACGACAGCGATGACCCTCTCTACCCCTCAGCCCGAGCAGGCCGCGGCGCGCGCAGCCTGCCTGCCCTTCACCAGCCCTTGGCTCCTCGCCCCCATGGACGGAGTCACGGAGCCGGTGTTCCTCGAGCTCGTCATGAGCCGCAACCCGGCAGAGCACCTCGGCGGCGCCTTCACAGAGTTCGTGCGCGTCACGGATCACCCGGTCCCGACCAAGCGCCTCGCCGCGCGCCTCGCGCTCCCGCGCTTCGACGCTCCGGTCGGCCTCCAGCTCATGGGCGCCGACCTCGTCGCCCTCGCCGAGACAGCACGCAACGCTGAGGCCGCGGGAGCCCCCATCCTCGACCTCAACTTCGGCTGTCCAGCCAAGGGCGCGCTGCGCGGCTGCGCGGGCTCCGCGACCCTCACAGACCCCTCGCGGGTCGAGGCGACCGTGAGAGCGTGCAGAGAGGCGGTCTCCGAGATCCCTGTCACGGCCAAGATGCGCGCGGGCTTCGAGGACGACGCGCTGCTCGAAGAGAACGTCCGCGCCGCTGAAGCGGGCGGCGCGGCCCTCGTCACAGTCCACTGTCGCACCAAGGCAGAGCAGTACTGCCCCGAGCTCGACTGGTCCCGGATCGCGAGGGCTGTCGAGGCGGCAGAAGGTCCGGTGTGCGGCAACGGCGGAGTGAAGACGCACGCCGACCTCGAGCGGATGCGAAGCGAGACCGGCTGTGAGCTGGTCATGGTCGGGCACGGCGCGCTGGCAGACCCCTGGATCTTCTCGGGAGCGTCCGTGAGCCCGGCTGAGGCGGCGCGCTTCCTCCTCGAATACTCGGAGCGTCTCTGCGCCGCTGGCGCGCCCACCAAGGGCAGCGTACAGCGCATCAAGCAGCTCCTCGTCCACTGGACCGCGGGCGAGCTCTGCGGCGACCGCTCGAGCTGGCTCAAGGAGCCTGACCCGGAGGCGCTCCTCTCGAGGCTCCGTGAGGTCTCTCGCTCCTGAGACCCGGCAGCCGGGAACGCAGATTCACTCCTGGACAGCTTGGTCACGCGCTTCGAAACGGGGCTCGGAGGCTACACTTATCAGCGGAGCGAGAGCCGAGGTCGCCGACAGAGAGAGCACCGTCCCATGAAGATCACAGATGGCATCCACGTAGAGCTTGACTACCAACTCCTCGACTGTGAAGGCGGCGTCATCGAGACGAGCGACGACGCAGGCAGGCTCGTCTACACCCACGGGGCCGAGGAGATCCCCCCGCCCTTGGAGGCCG
>JAKVCE010000202.1 GCA_022447405.1 Planctomycetota bacterium
CGGTGCGGGTCGAGCGGGACCTCGCGGCGGGTGACGTCGCGGTGAATCACCAGGTCGCCAGGCGCTACACCAAGGAGTTTCAGGCTCTCAAGGGCGAGCTAGGAGAGGGCGCCGCGCTCACGGCGGGTGAGCTCGCGCAGCTCCCTGGCGTGGTGGATGTCACCTCTCGCGAGGGCGCGCGTGGGCGGGAGTCCAAGGCGGTCTTGGCTGCCGCGAAGGCAGCCCTCGCCGACCTCATCAGCTCCAGGGAGGCTGAGGGGGCGAGCATGGAGCGGGACCTCAGAAAGAACCTCGCGGCTGTAGAGCGGCTGCGGGTGCGGATCTCCAAGCGCATGCCCGGCGTCGTGAGGGCGCGACAGCGGGACCTCAGGAAGCGAGTCGCTGCGCTCATGGAGCAGCGCGGGCCCTATGACGGGGACCTCGCTCGAGAGATCTCGATCTTGGCGGACAAGCTCGACGTCAGCGAAGAGGTGGTGCGCTTAGAGAGCCACGTGGAGCGCATGAGCTCACAGCTCGACAAGGGCGGTGAGCTCGGCCGACAGCTCGACTTCCTCGTGCAGGAGATGTTCCGTGAAGGCAACACGGTCGGCTCCAAGTGCAACGACGCGAAGGTGGCCCACATGGTCGTGGACCTCAAGACACACATCGAGCGCATGCGCGAGCAGGTGCAGAACATCGAGTGAGCGTGGACGGCCGAGAGAAACCCGAGCCCGGGCGGATGGTGTTGATCTCGGGGCCGTCGGGCTGCGGGAAGAGCACGATCATCCAGCGGCTCGTCTCGGACGAGCGCGTGGAGTTCTCGGTGTCAGCCACGACGCGTCCCATGCGATCGGGGGAGGTGGCGGGGGTGGATTACCACTTCCTCTCGACAGAGGAGTTCCGGACCAAGGTCGAGGAGGGAGCCTTCATCGAGTACGCGGAGGTGTACGGCAACCTCTACGGCACTCTGCGAGCTCCGATGGAGGCCGCGATCGAGGCGGGGCGCGTCTTCCTCGTCGAGATTGACGTGCAAGGGGCGCTGCAGCTGCGAGCCCTCGAAGAGCCCGGGGTCTACGTCTTCATCGCGCCGCCCTCCTTCGACGAGCTCAAGCGGCGGCTCGAAGGTCGGGGCACAGAGTCCCCTGAGGTGCTTGAGCGGCGTCTCAAGAAGGCTGAGGACGAGTATCGTGAGCGAGTGAAGTACGATCATGTCGTGATCAACGACGACTTAGATCGAGCGGTGGAACAGGTGAAGGCGCTCGCCGGCCTGATGGAGGGCGCTGCATGAGCGCTGTCATCCTCGGAGTCAGCGGGTCGGTCTCGGTCTACAAGGCCTGCGACCTCGCGAGCCAGCTCACCCAGGCTGGCCACAGCGTCCACACCGTGATGACCCAGCGCGCCGCCGAGCTCGTCTCCCCTCAGCTCTTTGAGGCGGTCACGGGGGAGCTTTCCTCCGTCGATGAGTTCGGCGAGGGCCGCCGCGGGGCGATGGATCACATCGAGCTCGCGCGCCGCGCGGAGCTCTTCCTCGTGGCGCCGATGACAGGAGACCTCGCGGCGAGGCTCGCTCTCGGGATCGCTGACGACCTCGTGACCACGGTCTCCCTCGCAGTCGCGGCCGGCACGCCGCGCCTCGCGTGCCCGGCCATGAACCCGACCATGCTCGCGCACCCCGCCGTGCGGCGGAACCTCGCGACCCTCGTGGAGGACGGCTGGGAGGTCATGGAGCCCGGGGTGGGCAACATGGCGTGCGGGGAGGAGGGCGCCGGGCGCTTGCCTGAGCCAGCCGAGATCCTGGCGCGGGCAGGGGAGCTCCTCGGGCGATGAGTCCCCGCCGGGGGGGCCGCCGCAGGGGGGGCGTGACCGCGGGCCCCACCCGCGAGCGGATCGACCCCGTGCGCTACCTCTCCAACGACTCCTCAGGGACCATGGGCTGCGCCATCGCGGAGGCAGCGGCCGCGAGGGGCGATGATGTGACCCTAATCGCGGGCCCCGTCTCGCTCCCGACCCCCAAGGGGGTGAGGCGAGTGGACATCGAGAGCGCCCGTGAGCTCCAGGCCGCGCTCAGAGAGGCCTTCAGGGAGTGTGACGCCCTCTTCATGGCCGCCGCAGTTTGCGACTTCCGACCTAGGAGGCGATTCCGTGGGAAGTGGCGTAAAAAGGAGGCCGGACAAGAGCGCGCTTCTCTTGAGTTGGTCTCCAACCCCGATATTCTGAGTTCTGTCACGCGACGTAAGGGGGACCGGCTGGTCGTCGGCTTCGCCGTGGAGACTGGAGACGGTCTGAGGCGCGCGATGAACAAACTAGAGAAGAAGCGGATGGACTACGTCGTGCTCAACGGGCCCTCAGCCCTGAACGCGTCGAAGACCTCCGTGACGATCCTCGGGAAGGACGGAAGTCAGCGTCGCCTCACCGACCGCACAAAGCGCGCGGTGGCCAAGGTGCTCGTCGGACTCTCCGCTCCTCACGAGGCCCGTTGAGAGGACGCCCCGCTCGCCCGGGGCAACGCAGGAGCGAGGAACCAGATGGGGAGCCAAGGATGAGCCGCAAGGGGCCTAAGAGAGAGAGCGCATGGCGTCGCCTAGCTAGCGTCGTGGCCTCCTCGCTCTTCGGACGCGAGGTCGATGAGGTGACTCGGGATCGCCTCCAAGAGATCAAGGGTTTGTTCCTCGTGGGCTTCTCCCTGTGGCTCTTCGTCGCGATGGTCAGCTTCCGGCAGCCGATGGGTGGCTTGGGGACAGAGGGCTACAACTGGGCTGGCGGGGTCGGCTTCTACCTCGCAGACAGCGTGTTCAAGTTCACGGGCTGGGCGAGCTACGTGCTCCCGCCCCTCGGTGTCGCGTGGGGCGTGGTCCTCGTGACCCGCAAGGAGGTGGCCTTCCCTGCACTGCGCCTCTTCGGCGGCGCGTCCTTCCTCTTCTCGATGTCGCTCGCGCTCTCCCTGATGTTTCAGGACGTGGTTACGGCGCACTCGCCCTACGGCTCTGGCGGCTGGATCGCTGGTGAGATCACTCCGGCGCTGCAGGAGAAGTTCGGCGGCTTCGGCATCTGGATGCTCCTGATCCCGACCTGCATCACCTCCTTCACCTTGGCCACGGAGATGGCCTTCTACCCCTCCATCGCTGCGCTCGGCGCTTGGATCAGCAGTCGCCGCGAGGAGCGAGACGAGACCGCAGGTCAGGCCGTCTGGCAGTGGGTCAAGCGGCTCAGCGCTGGTCTCTGGGGCTTCCTGCTCGGCGCTGGCATCGAGGAGGCAGCTGCCGCTCCTGCGACCGAACCCGCTGTGGCCGAAGAGGTCGTCAAGCCGAAGCCCAAGAAGGAGGCGAAGAAGCTGCGCGAGGCGCTGCAGGCTGAGGAGGTCGAGGCCGAGGAAGAGGAAGAGGAGGGAGACGAAGAGGAGGAGTGGGAGGAGGAGTACGAGGAGGAGGAAGAGGAGTACGAAGAGGACGAGTACGAAGACGAAGACGAGGAGGAAGAAGAGGACGAGTGGGAGGATGACGAGGACCTCAATGAAGAGGAGATCACCCCTCCCACGCCCAAGAAGGCGCCCACGATCTCCCTAGGAGGCGCCTCCGACGTCCCGATGGACGTCCCGGAGGTCCCGGACGGAGAGTGGCAGCTGCCCTCGCTCGAGCTCTTGCAGGCCTCTGCAGAGACGGGACAGGCCCGCGGCGGCTCGCTGGATGAGGCGGCCAAGCTGGAGAACACCCTCCTGAGCTTTGGGCTCGACGTGGACGTGGTCCACGCGCAGGTGGGGCCCGCTGTGACGCTCTACGAGCTCGAGGTCCCTGTCGGCGTCCGACTGAACAAGATCGCCGCGCTCTCAAACGAGATCGCCGCCGCGCTGAAGGCTGAGAGCGTCCGCGTCATCGCCCCGATCCCTGGCAAGGGCACGGTGGGGGTGGAGGTGCCTAACTCCAAGCGGCGCATCGTGAGGATGCGAGAGCTCCTGACGGACGGCATCTACGACAAGAAGAAGTACGGCCTCCCGCTGCTCTTGGGGATGGACACAGAGGGCGACCCGATCATCGGGGACCTCACCAAGATGCCCCACCTCCTGATCGCCGGGCAGACGGGCTCGGGTAAGTCAGTCTGCATCAACACGGTCCTCGGGAGCCTGCTGCTCACCCGCTCCCCCCACGAGGTCAAGATGATCCTCGTCGACCCGAAGATGGTCGAGCTGCAGCCCTTCTCCAACATCCCGCACCTCTTGCTCCCGGTCGTTACGAACGCCTCGCAGGCGGCGAACGTCCTCAACTGGGTCTGCGAGAAGATGGAGGGGCGCTACGAGCTCCTCAAGGACGTCGGCGTGAGGAACATCAAGGGCTACAACGCGCTGAGCGAGAGCCAGCTCCGAGAGCGCCTCGGGGATGACTTCAGCGAGGAGCGCACGCCGCGCCAACTGCCCTACATCGTCATTGTGGTCGACGAGATGGCGGACCTCATGATGGTCTCCAAGAAGGAGGCTGAGGCCGCGATCACCCGCCTCGCGCAGAAGTCTCGCGCCGTGGGCATCCACGTCATCTTGGCGACCCAGCGGCCGTCCACGGACGTCATCACGGGTGTCCTGAAGGGCAACCTGCCGACGCGGGTCGCCTTCCAGGTCACGAGCAAGATCGACAGCCGCGTCATCCTTGATGAGGGCGGCGCCGACAAGCTGCTCGGAAGCGGCGACATGCTCTACAAGCCGCCTGGGAGCAACAAGATGCTGCGCGTCCAAGGCGCCTTCGTAGAGGACGACGAGCTTCAGGCCATCATCGACCACGTCATCAACGAGGCGCCGGCGAAGTTCAACCAAGAGATGGTCCAAGCTGCGACCGGGTCGCGAGGTGCAGG
>JAKVCE010000203.1 GCA_022447405.1 Planctomycetota bacterium
GACGCCGAAGATCCCGCTCACGAAGATCAACGCGAAGGCCTCACCGCCCCACTCGAGGGGCGTGAGGATCGCGTCAAAGAGCGTCGTGAAGAAGGAGTTGAGGGCGTCCATGGGTCGGTCTGCGGCAGAGGTTTAGCTGATGTAGCCGAGCCCCTTCAGCTTCTCGGTGATCTCTTCGTCGGAGGCGCCGTCTTCGAAGTTGGCGAGCTCCTTCTCGATGATGTGGGTGATGAACTCTTCGTGGGACGCGTATCCCGCGACCTCTGCGACCTGCTTGGCGCGCTCGATGAGGTCTGCGTCGAGCTTGATCTTGTTTCCGCCTCCGAACATGGGTGGCTCCTAGGTTGGTGGTTTGTTGAAGAAGGTGAGGGTGGTTCAGCGCAGCACGGGGTGCCCGGTCTGATCGACCGCGGGCGCGATCCCGTACTGCTTGAGGATCTCTACGGTGAGGTCCTTGAGAGAGTGAGCGCCTTCTTGGACGGGCGCGTTGGTGAGGAGGGTCCCCTTGACGACCTCGGAGGCCATCAGGTGGTTCCCGTTGAAGGTGCCGCCGAGGTTGTCCTCGAGGACCTTGTTCGGGACGCGGCCCGTGGAGGCAGCGTCAGAGTTGCCGTAGCCGTAGTTGAAGCCGACCTGGATGTCAGGGGCCTCCGGGAGGCGCGGCCCGTTGTAGACGTCCTCCGTGATGTCCGCGGTGTAGATGACCTGGACGCCGTCCTTGGGGTCACGGATCGCCTCGAGCTTGGCCTTCAGCTCATCGAGCAGCGCGCGGCGCTCGCTCTCCTGGACGATGCCGGACTCGTCCTCCTCCGTCGCCTCGTTGTCGAGCTCACGTCCCGCGAGGTTCAGGTAGAGCCCGTTGAAGCCCATGCCGTAGGCGCGGGTCTTCGACCAGTCCACGGAGTTCATGATGAAGACCTGCTTGTACTCAGGGTCGGACTTCGGGCGCTCAGGCTCGAAGCCCTCCTTCAGGACGAGGTAGCCCTCGTCATAGAGCCAGCGGTTCAGGCTGAACTTGCGCGAGAAGGGCGCGAAGCCGTGGTCGCTCATCACGAAGATCAGCGTGTCCTCGCCGACGCGCTGCCGCAGGCGACCGAGGATCGGGTCCATCCTGATGTGCAGGTCGTGGACGATGTCCTTCCAGGTGCTGCCCTCTCGCCCAGACCACGCGGAGGAGTCCGCGGCGGCGAGCTCCTTCACCTGCTCGAACTGCGGGTGCCCCTCGTCCGAGAGACGCCACATCATGTGGCTGCAGAGGTCGACGGTGGAGTAGTAGAAGAAGAGGAAGCCGCCCTCTGCGTCGTCGATGTAGCGGTCGAGGGCCGCGTCCATCATGCGCACGCGCTCGTCATAGACGAGCTCGGCCTGCTCCATGAACTCCTCGTCGGTGAGGGCCTCGTCCTTCAGGGCGTTGACCTCCTCGGCCATGCCCTGGGTGTAGTAGACGCCGATGAGCTCAGCGAGCTCGGCGGAGGCGGTGTCGGGCTCGGAGACCGGCATCGCCGGGGCCTCCGGGTCGATGTTCACGGGCGAGGCGTAGAGCTCGAAGACCGGGTCGATGGAGCGCAGGTAGAAGCGCGCCACGCCGCCGACCGCCATCATCCCCATAGGGAGCATGTCGAAGCTGATGTGGGCGAAGTCGCTCCACTCGCCGGGCTCCATGACGATGACGTCTAGGCCTGTGTCAATGGCGATGGACTGGGACTCGTGGTCGACATAGATCGTGATCGCCGCCTGAGAGGCGGGGTCTCCCACCTTGAACTGGTTCGGAGGACCGGTGAGGAAGGTGTCGATCACGCCGGAGAACTCGCGCACCGCGCGGTACTCGCCGCCAGAGCGATTCATGTCCACCGGAGGGTCGGTGGTGAAGATCGTGTACTCGCCGTAGGCCGAGTCGAGGGCCGGCGTCATCATCCCGGGGAAAGAGAGCCCGAGGGCGGGCTCGACGGGGAAGTTGATCGGCATGCGCCAGACATCAGCCGCGACGCCGTTCTTCATGAGGGTGACCCAGAAGGCCTCGCCTGTGCGGTTGGAGGGCGAGTCGCCGCCCATGGGCAGCTTCCAGTCCCCGAAGAGCATGAGGTTGTCCATGTGCCCGACCTTCACGGTCGATGCGGCGGGCGCCCTCGTGACGAGGTCTCTGTGGATGAAGTCGAAGATCCCGTGGCCGCCGGGGTCGAGGCCGGTGATGAAGTTCGACCAAGCGACGGGGCTCTGAGGCGGGATGCTCGTCCCGAGGGACTGGATGCCGTCACCCTCCGCGATCAGCTTGCGGAAGTTGGGCATGTGCTCTGGGTAGAGGCGCACGGTCTCGGCCAGGAGGTCCGGGTCGAGGCCGTCGATGCCGAGGACGACGACGCGCTTGTGCGGCTCGCCGCTCACGACCTCGCCGCGAGCAGCGGCGGCCGCGCCGGGGTTCGGGTCTGAGACGCTCCGCGGGACGGAGGCGACGAAGACGAAGGCGAGGACCGCGAAGGCGGGCCATATGGTCCAGCGGGTGCTCTTCATGCGCCGAGCCCTCCCTCGTTGAAGAGCTTTCGGCCCTTCATATACCCGGGGCGCTCGACGCCGAAGAGGTCGAGCACGGTGGGCGCGATGTCGATGAGCTCAGGGTCCTCGACGGCCACCTTCCGGTTGGACCAGAAGACGCCGGGGACGAGGCGCGGGTCGACGCAGTGGTCACCCGACCAGGACTTGGTGTTGTCGGTGAAGACCTCTTGGGAGACGCCGCCGGTGGCGCAGTCCCAGGAGTGGCGGAAGCCCTTCTCGTAGCCGAGCAGGAGATCCGGCGCCATGTCGCCGTAGGGACCGTCGTGGAGCTCCTTCGTGACGAAGGCCTCGCGCATGACCTTCTTGCCGTCCTTCGGATCGTGCAGCGCGTCGAGCTTGGCCTTGATCTCTTCGCAGAGCGGGCCGACCTCCTCCTTGGAGACGACGCCCTTGGCCTCGCGGCCCTCGCGGTTGAGGAAGATGCCGGTGAGCCCGAGCGTGAAGGCGCGGGTCTTCTCCCAGTCGACGTCGGCGAAGTAGTCACCGCTCGTGGTCTTGCCCTCCTTCAGGACGAGGTAGCCCTCGTCGCGGAGCCAGGAGTTGATGTTCACGCCGCGGCGGAAGTTCGTGAAGCCGTGGTCGGAGATCACCATGAGCAGCGTGTCGTCGTCGAGCTTCTCGCGGATCTCGCCCAGGAAGTCGTCCATCTTCCCGTAGAGCTCGGGGATGACGTCCTTGTGGGTCTCGGTGTCCTTGCCCTCGTTCGCCGGATGCTCGGGGTCGAGGTAGCGGTAGAACATGTGGCTGATGCGGTCCGTGGTGTCGAAGACGACGGTCACGAAGCCGCGCTTGGTCTTCTCGACCACGTCCCAGAGCTGCTTCTTGCGCTCCTCGAAGAGCAGCCAGGCCTGCTTGAGGAAGGCCTCCTCGTCGATGACGCGCTGGTTGAGGGCCCTGGTGTCCTCCGCGAGCCGGAGGGTCGCGTAGGGGCCTTGAGTCTTCGCGAGGTAGATCGCGTAGACGAAGGGGTGGCTGATCGGCATCGCCGGGCTGTCCGGGTCGATGTTGATCGGCGTGCAGTAGATCTCCGTCGCGTCCTCATCCCAGGTCTGGATGTAGAGCCGCGCGATCCCCGTGACGCCGTCGAAGGGGACCTTGAGCCAGGGCGTGTACTCCTTGGGGCCGACCTCGACGGTCTCGTCCCCCACCGTGACCTTGGCGCGGCGGGTCTCGTCGTCGAAGACGACCTCGAAGGGCGACTTCATCTTGGATCCGTTCTTCCCAGGAGGGCCCGTCAGCATGGAGCTGATCTTGTCCCCGCGGCGAGCGACGCGGTACTGCTGGCCGCCGATGTGGGCGTCCGAGGGGCGGTCCTTCGTGGAGTAGAAGCTGAACGAGCCTTGGGTCCCCTGGATGTCGGGGACGCACATGCCGGCGAGGAGCGTTCCGTTCTTGAACTTCTGCGGAGGGAAGGTGATCGGGACGCGGATGATCGAGGACCAGACGCGGTTCGCCCCCAAGAGCTTCCAGAAGGGCTGGCTCTTCTGGAGGATCCGGTACACGGCCTTCGAACCGAAGGGCACCTTGGCGAAGCCCAGGTTGAGCGTGCGCGGGACCGTGCCCGTCTCCGAGGAGGAGAGGACCGGCAGGTAGCTGCATGGGTCGCGCGTGAGGAAGTCGTAGATGTTGTGACGTGAGGCGTCGACGCCGGTCGCGTAGCTCGACCAGGCCACGGGCGAGATCGAGGGGCATGAGGTCCCGAGGGGACTGAAGTGACCCTCCTCACCGAGCGCCTTGAAGTTCGGCATCCGCCCCTCCTCCATGTACTGCTTGGCGAGCCCAGGGTCGAAGCCGTCGAGGCCGACCACGACGACCTTCTTCACCTTGGCCTTGGCGCCGCCCCGGCCGGTCAGGAGCCGGACGAGGACCTTGAGCGGGTAGAGCAGGATGACCCCGATGGCGAGCAGGAAGGTCCCCAGGAGGACCAGCACCGAGCCTGCGGCTGCGAAACCTGCCCCCGGGCCGATATAGGCCATCGCGGGCTCAGCGCCTGCTGTGAGGAACAGCGCGGCGAGCATGAGCGTGCGCAGATGCCGCTCAATGGGGTTTCTAGGGGTCATGAGGGGGGATTTTGGCGTGTTCGAGAGACGACGGTAGACCCCCCGAGAGGGGTCCACGGGGTTCCTATCGGCCACTCCGGGTGCCTCCATGAGCCCCGATCCGGCCCAGATCCAGACCCGGAACAGGCTCTTAGGCCACCACGGGGGCCGAAACCATACGAAGGACGGAGGCCGCGGTGAGAACCC
>JAKVCE010000204.1 GCA_022447405.1 Planctomycetota bacterium
GACCTCGCCAGCCAGCTAGCAGAGGGCTCCCTGGCCGTGAACACCCTCGGGACGGATGCTGTCGATCTGGCGCTCAGCTGGTGCACTACCTCCAACGACGGCGCCACCGGCGCCGCCGCGTGCAAGGTGCTCGCCCAGATGGCGACCAGCGCTACGAGCGGCCTCCAGGCCGCGCTCGGCTCCGGTGATGGCGCCCTGCGCTCAGAGGCAGCCGTCGCCCTCGGCCACATCGCGCACCGCGAAGGCAGCGCGGTCTCAGCCGCGACGGTCTCCGCGCTCGGCGAGGCAGTCGGACGCGAGGTCCTGCGGATCGGCGTCGTCATCGACTCGGACGAAGCCCGAGGCGCCTCTGTCGCCTCAGCCCTCACGAACGCCGGGATGATGGCGCACCACTGGAAGACCGGCGCGAGCGGCGTCTCCCTCCTGCACCGCGTCCCTGGTGTGGACGTGATCGTGGTCGCCGAGACCCTCAACGACCTCACCGCGGACCAGGTCCTCGACGAGGTCGCCCGCGATGATCGCACCGCGAACGTGCCCGTCGTCATGATCGCGTCTGACGCAGACGCAGCCTCTGACGCTTGGGGCGATCGCTGCGCGGCCGTCATCACGGGTGCTGGCGACGCCAGCGCCGTGGAGGAGGTCCTCGCGGACACGATGAACGAAGACCGCCTGCGCGCGAACGACCTCGCGGCCCGCGCCGCCGGGACCCTGCTCGCCCTCGCGCAAGCTGGACGCGACCTCTCCGCAGCCGTCTCTGGCGTCTCTGGCGCCCTGAGCGGACGCCCGGATGAGGTGGCGATCCCCGCGATCGACGCCTTGGCCGTGATGGGTGGAGCGGATCAGCTCTCTGCTCTCACGGATGTCATCAGCGACTCCGACCGTTCGGACGCCGTGCGCATCGCCGCAGCGGGCGCCCTCGGTGACATCGCGACGCGGACCAAGCTCAAGCCCGCGGGTGACGCGCTCGAGACCCTCGCGAACGTCCTCTCCTCGGACGCCTCGATCGAGGTCCGTCAGGCGACCGCGCTTGGCCTCGGCCGCGCGAACCTCGACGCCGAGCAGCGCGCGGCCCTCGCGCGCCGCATGAAGGTCAACCTCGGCGGTTGATCCCAGGCAGCCGCAGCGTCCTCGCTGGGCGCTGTGAGAGTCTCGAGGCCCCAGCCCCTGGGGTCTCGGGGTTCAGCCCTCTTCGCGGCTCGCACGCCGAAGATCCGTGTGCCATAATTCCGCGGAGCGGCCCTATCGGGCCGTGTGGAGTCGCTGCCCACGTGGTGGGGCTCCCTCTCAATTCGGCAGCCAGATTAGCTCAGTGGTAGAGCACAGCTTTCGTAAAGCTGGGGTCATCGGTTCAAGTCCGATATCTGGCTCCATCCCTCACAGGGGATGGCGCCGCGTTCTCGCCTCTTAAGAGGCGAGCGTTGCCTCGCTCAGCGCGGGTTCCCTTGGATCTGCTGCTGGTGCTGCTCGATCTCGTCGAGGCTGTTGATCTTGATCGGCGTCGGCCCGTTGACGATGCCGTCGTGGATCGCCTGCAGCTCCTTGTCGCCGGGGAAGAGCTCGAGGGCTCGCTTGGCGAGGGCGAGGGCCTCCTCTTCACGCCTGACGGAGTGGAGGGCTGAGATCTTTGTGCGGATCAGCGGGCGAGACGTGGGGTTGAGGGAGAGTCCAGCGTCTAGCTCTTTCAGACCCTCCTTCGGCATCCCCATGGCGCACAGGGCGTTGGCGAGGTTGCAGCGCGCGTTCACCGAGTTCGGGTCGAGCTCGACGCAGCGGGTGAAGTGGTCGAGGGCTTCGGACCACTCTCGGCGGGTCGCGAGGATCCAGCCGAGGCGGCTGTGTGCCGCGCCGAACAGGGGGTCGATGGCTAGGACAGCGCGGTAGCACTCCTCGGCCTTGTCATACTTCCGCTGCTTCTTGTAGCAGTTGCCGAGGCGCGTCAGGTGGTGGGGGTTGTCCCCCTTGCCCTCGAGCGCGCGCTCATAGTTCACGCGCGCCCGCTCGAACTGCTCGAGCTGGAAGTAGCAGTTTCCGTGCAGGCCGTAGATCTCATTCGACTCAGGGCTCTGCTCGACCATCCATTGGATCAGAGGCAGCGCCTCCGTGGCCTCTTTGCGCTTGAGCATCCAATCCGCGCGGATCATCCCCTTGAAGACGTTCACCATGTCGCGCGGCTCCTTCAGGTCCATCGGGTCGTCCTCGATGGTGCCACCGTCCCCGGCTACATAGCCGAGAGCTGCGAGCGCAGCGTCAGCGTCACCGGAGGCGTTCAAGGCGACAGCGTCACGGACAGTCTTGCTAGAGAGGTAGGAGAGCATCGCCTCGCGCATCTGGGCGACACGCTCTGGCTCCTGCGCGGCGAGGTTGTTCGTCTCGCCATAGTCTTCTGCGATGTTGAAGAGCTCAGGGGATGGGGAGTCGATGAGCTTCCAGTCGCCCATGGTGAAGGAGCGCAGCCTGGCCCAGTTGAAAGAGCGCCGTGAGTACTCTCCCTCTGCGAAGAAGGGGGCTTCGGCCATGGTCTCGCCGTTGATGGCAGGCACCATGCTGCGTCCGTCCATCTCTCCCGGACCGCTCAGGTCGAGGAGCTCGCAGACGGTAGGGGGGATGTCGATGAGTCCGACCTTGTCATCGATGATCCGGTGTTCGATTTTCCCCGGCATCTTGACGAGCAGCGGGACGCGCAGCGTCCCGTCGTAGATCAAGAGGCCGTGGGTCCCCTCGCCGTGCTGGTCGAGGTCTTCGCCGTGGTCTCCGACGATCACGACGAGCGTGTTCTCCTCTTTCCCGTTCTCCTCGAGCCAGGTGAGCAGCCTGCCGACCTGGTGGTCTACGAAGGCGATCTCACCGTCATAGGGGTCCTCGAAGTCTTGGTAGCCCGCAGGCGGGGTGTAGGGGTCGTGGGGGTCGAAGTAGTGAGCCCAGTAGAAGAACGGCGACTCCTTGTTCTCGTTGAGCCAGGCGAGGGTCTCATCAGTGATCTCTCCACCCGGACGCTCCGCGTGATCTGTCACATGCTCGAGGTCTTCGTTGACGTCGTTGTAGGTGTCGAAGCCTCGCGAGACGCCGTAGCGTTCTGCGAGCACCCAAGCGGCTACAGAGGCGCCGGTCATGTAGCCAGAGCTCTTGAAGGACTGGGCGAGCGTCGGGACGTCCTCAGGGAGGGCCCCCTGCATGTTCACGTGGATCCCGTGGCTCGTAGGCAGGAGGCCGCTCATGAGGCTCGCGTGAGAGGGGAGGGTGAGCGGGACGTGCGTCCTCGCGTTGGCGAAGACCGCGGACTCGAGCGCGAGGGCGTCCATATGCGGCGTCCGGGCCTTCGAGTAGCCAGCGTAGCCCATCCGATCCGCGCGGGTGGTGTCGAGGGTGATGAGGAGGAAGTTGGTCTGCGCTCCCTTCGCTTGGCGGTCGCCGCTCTCTTGGGAGCCGGGCAGGTCACCTGAGTCGCTGGTGCAGGCGGCGATGAGGAGGCTGAGGAGGAGCGCTTGGAGGGAGGCTTTAGAGGGCATGCTAGAGAGGATAACGAAGACTGGTTCAGGTGGTCTGTGTGAGGGAGGTGACGGAGGGCCTGAGGCTTGGCATCCTCTCACCCGATGGAATCATCGTCTGAGAGCCGCCTCCCCGTATCCCTCTACGGTGCGACGGGGGTCGTTGGTCAGCGCTTTCTGGCGCTTTTGTCCGACCACCCCTGGTTCGAGCTCGTGGACGTACGCTCATCGTCTGAATCGGCAGGACAGACCCTCAGGCAGCGCCTTGGGGATGGCTCTCCAGAGAGTCTCCAGGATCTGGTCCTGGGAGACATCAGCGGAGCCCCCTCCTGCCGCTTGGTGTTCTCAGCCCTGAGCCCTGATGTTGCAGGCGAGCGTGAGGCCGCGCTGCGCGATGCTGGGCACCTGGTGGTCACGAACGCCTCTCCGCACAGGATGGACGAGGACGTCCCGCTCATCGTGCCGGAGGTCAACCCCGGCCACCTGGAGCTCATCAGCGACCCGAGCGCTGGGGCGATCCTCGCGAACCCCAACTGCTCGACTACGGGCATCGTCTTGGCCCTCGCGCCCTTCTGGGAGGCCTTCGGGGTCGAGGCCGTCCACGCTGTCACTCTGCAAGCGCTCTCAGGGATGGGCGCTCAGGCGCCGAGCCTCGAGGAGTTCGCCGGCAAGCTCTCACCGAGCATCCCTGGCGAGGAGGAGAAGATCGAGGCGGAGACCTGTCGGATCCTAGGCGCCTTAGAGGGAGGCAAGGTGAGACCCGCGCAGCTCTCGGTCGCCGCGACAACGAATCGCGTCGCTGTCTTGGATGGGCACACGGCGTGCGTCTCCCTCGCGCTAGCCGAGGAGGTGAGCCGAGAGGAGCTCCTCTCGGCCTGGGCTGGCTTCAGCGGCGCCCCTCAAGAGCTGGAGCTCCCGAGTGCGCCCGAGGAGCCAATCGTTTGGCTGGAGGGTGAAGACGCCCCCAGGCCTGATCTTCACGTCGACAGAGAGCGCGGGATGGCGATCACGGTCGCTCGACTGCGTGAGTGCCCCGTCCTCGATTGGCGCTTCACGACGCTCTCTCACAACGCTGTCAGGGGCGCAGCAGGTGGCGCCCTCCTGCTGGCTGAGTTGGCGATGGCTCGCGGCTTCTTGCGGTAGGCTTGGCTCTCATCAGGGCTTACGGAGCCACGTGCAAAGGCTCTCGTTGCGGATTTTGGAGTCCTAGTGGAGGATTGAGCTCTCATTGGCAGATGACTGGATCCATAGGGCGACAGCAGACGTCATGGATGTTCAGCCCAAGGCTCAACGTGAGCCGATCACCG
>JAKVCE010000205.1 GCA_022447405.1 Planctomycetota bacterium
GGAGCCTGGTGTGGTCCGCGGAGCCCTACGGGCTGCGGCAAGCGAGGCGCGTCGAGGGCGGCCCCATGCCCCACTCACTCGCCCTGGGAGACCTCACCGGGGACGGACTCCCTGACAGCGTCGCCCTGCACTCCCTCGATGACAACTACGTGATCCTCACGAACAGGGCTGGCGGCCTGGAGGTGAGCGCGCGCGCCCCAGCAGGCAGCGGATCACGCCTCGTCCGGCTCGCCGACCTCGAGGGCGACGGCGACCTCGACGCCGCCTGGATCTCCCGCGGCCCCGCCGGCAGCCTCCTGCGCCTCGCCGCAGGAGACGGCACCGGCGGACTGACCACCGTCGTAGAGGAGACCTCGAAGACGGTCGGGAGAGACGTGAGCGACCTCTTGCTCGAAGACCTCGACGGAGACGGCGCGCCCGAGGCCCTCGTCGCGGACCCCTCCGACGGCGGCCTCGCCTGGACGACCCCCTCCAAGGGTCCGAACGCTCCCCTCTCCAAGCTCGCCCTGGACCCTGCGCCCCACCACCTCACGCCGCTCAGCCTCCCCGAGGGACGCGTGATCGCCTGCGCAGGCCACGGCGTGATCCACCTCGTGCAGTGGACAGGCGAGACCCTCGAGCTCATGGTCACCGTCCAGACGGGGCTCGTCGCCATCGACGTCGCGGGCGGTGACTTCGACGGCGACGGCGTCGATGACATCGCCCTGCTCGCAGGCGAAGGCCGCGCAGACGGCATCGCGGAGCTGCTCCTCTTCGTCCGTGACCGCGCCGGGAGCTGGAACGAGCTCGTGCGCTCGAAGGGCGGCCAGCGCATGCACCGCCTCGCGTCAGGCGACCTGAACGGCGACGGCCGCTGCGACCTCGTCGGCACCGCGCAGAACTCGCACTACCTGGTGCTGTGGCTGTGCCTCACAGCGGAGCAGGGCGGACTCGTTCGCTGCGCAGACGTCGGCGTCGGGACGGGGCCCCTCGACGTCGTGCTCGGCGACCTCGACGGGGACGGCACCCTCGACATCGCCACGGCGAACGGCTTCAGCAACGACCTCTCGACGGTCACTCGCTGAGCGCTCAATCGGCCCGAGCGGAGCGCACCTGCCAGTCGCCCTTGGGCGGAGCAGCGAGCTCCCAGTCCACGCGCGAGATCGAGTAGCTGTGTGAGAGGACCTCCGCTCCCCTCTTCTCGTGGAAGATCTCTTCACCCTCATCGTGACGCATCCCCACCTTCTCCAGGATCCGAATGGAGGGGAGGTTGTTGGCGAAGACCTCGGCCCTGATGAGCAGCACTTGCAGCTCACGGAAAGCTAACTCCACAGCGCAGCTGACCGCCTCTGTGCCCAATCCGCGGCCTTGGTAAGGGACGCCTACCAAGTACCCCAAGACCGCGACCGGCTCTTCGTGATAGTGCCAGACACCGATGCTCCCAGCCCACTCACCGCTCGCGCGCTCGACGATCGAGAAGGCGTAGAGGGTCCTGTCCTCGCGCTCTTGCACCCAACAGGAATATCGCTCCTCGAGCTCTTCGATGGACTCTGGGCCGTCCCAGAGGATCCAGTCTGTGATGGCAGGCTGATCGTGGACGAGCTCGAAGGAGGCGGCCGCGTCCGCGGCGGAGGACGGTCGCAGCTGAACGAGCTCTCCCGCGACCTCCGCGTGCTCGAGCACTACGCGCCCAGAGCTCGTCACTTAGCCCCCGAGAGGCCGCGCAGCATCTCGGCGAGGGCGACCCCAAGGCGTATCGACCCGCCGCTGGGGTTCGCTCCGGCGCTCTGCGTGCGAGACACCAGGTATCCGTAATCCCTGCGGTAGTGCTCGACGCTCGAGCGCAGGACGCTCGCGAAGAGGGCGCGCAGCTCCTCGTCGGAGTGCCCGAGGTCCTCGCCGTAGAGGAGCGCGAGGCCGAGGAGGAGGTTGAACGGGAGGCCGGGGAGGTCTCCGATCTCGAGGTTCGTCTTCGGGTCGAAGCGATAGAAGGTCACGTCGCCCCAGGCGCCGGTCTCGTACTGCTCGCCCTTGAAGTGCGAGCGGACCGCGGCGCGCAGGCGCTCGGTGACGAGCGGGCGCTGCTCCTCGTCCAGCTCGACGATGCGCACCAAGATGTCCCAGCAGCGGACCTGGTCGGCCGCGATGAAGCCTCCGAGGCGCAGGCTGTCCTCCCAGAGCGGCGCGAAGAAGTCCCAGCCGTCGAGGGCGAAGCGCTCGAAGGTGCGCTCCCCTGGCGCCGCCTTCCACATCTTCACGGCGTGGTTGCCGTAGTGTCCGTAGCGGTCATCCCAGCCCGGGTCGATGCGCTCCCAAGTCCCCGGCCAAGAGTGCGTGAACTCCATCGTCGCGAGGGCGTCTCTTGCGAGCGCCGTGTAGGAGGGGTCTTCCACCAGCGCGCCGAGGCGCACGAGCTCAGCGGGGAGGCCGAGGCGCCTGAGGGGGATGTAGTCGAGGCGCGGCGTGCCGTCCTCGGAGGAGTAGCCCGCTGCGACGTTCCCGTCAGGCAGCGTCCCGCGCGCCTTGACGAGCTCCGCGATCTTCAGGGCGCGCGCTTGCGCGAGGCTGACAAAGGGCTGACGCCCGCGCTCCATCGTGTCGACGAGGTCGCCCAAGGGGCCAGCCATCTCGACCGACCTCGGGTAGAAGGGCTCGTCCTCCAAGGGGAGCCAGCGCCTGGGCAGCCCGCTGTCTGGATCGAAGCAGAGCTCCAGCCAGTCTCTCAAGTAGGCGTCGTAGAGCTCGCGCCAATCCGCTCGCTCCTCCGCCTCGAGGGCGTCTGCCACCAGGTGGAAGAGCGGGTGCGGGCGGCCGTGCATCGTCATCAGGCGCTCACCCGTCACGACGTCCCAGCGGTAGCTCGCGAAGCCCGTAGAGCGCGGGCCCTCTCGGTCGAGGCCGCGCTCGGCCCAGAGGGAGATCACCTGCTCCAAGAGCGCGATGACCTCCGCGCGCAGCTCAGCCACGCTGGGGCTCGGGAGCGGGACGTCAGCGCGCACCGACCCGAAGTACGCGGTCTCGTCCTCCGCGCCTGCGAGCTTCACGAGCAGCCTCGGCCGCACGCCCTCGGCGAAGGCCTCGAGCTCGCGGGGGGGTCCGATCGTGAGCGTCGCCTGGTCTCCAGCCGGGACAACGAAGCGCTCGACGTGCTCGCGACCAGCGCCGTCCACGACGACAAGCCGCCCTGCGCCGGCGACCTCAGCCGTGATGATGATGCCCCCGGCGGTCGGGGTGTAGGCCGCGAGGGGCTGCTCCGCCGAGACGCCGCCGCGCACCCAGAGCCAGGTCTCCTTCGTGCCGTCCTCGAGCTCGCGCTCGAGGAGCTGCTCCTCTCCTTGCGTGCTCCGCCACCAAGGCACCTGCGCGAGCTCTCCCTCAGCGGTCTCTGGGAGCGCCTCCTCAAAGGAGGGGTTGTCCAAGAGCTGCACCAGGAGGACGTCCTCCACTGGAGCCGTCGCCGCGTGGGCGAGGGTGCTCCCGAGGGCGAGAGAGAGCGAGGCGGCGAGTGTCCGTGCGTGCATCGGTTGGTGGCGGTATCCTGGTTCGCCAAATTACGCGGGAGGGTCGCCTCCAGCGGCCTCATTCTGGCAGCTTCAGGGGGCCGCAGGAACCCTCACGATCCAAGAGCGCGAGCATCATGAGTCAGCACACCATCGTCGAACTGCACGGAGACGGGATCTCCCCGGAGCTCTCGGAGAGCGTCCACGCGATCGCGGACGCCCTGCCGACAGAGCTCTCCTTCCAGGCCATCGACCTCTCCCAGGCCAACCGCGAGGCGCGCGGGGACGCCCTCTACGACGAGGCCGTCGAGACCATGACCCGCCACGGCGTGGCGATGAAGTACCCGACGGCCACCACGGGCGTCTCCCCCAACAAGATCCTCCGTGAGCGCTGCCAGTTCTCGGTCATCCACCGGCCGGTCTGCTCGATCCCCGGCATCGAGACCAACTTCACCAAACCCCTCGACATCGACGTGGTGCGCGTCGCCACCGGCGGCACCTATGACGACGCCGGTCAGCGCCTGGGCCCCGACACGGCGGTGAGCATCCGCGTCATCAGCCGCCACCCATGCCGCCACGCCTCACGCTTCGCCTTCAAGCTCGCGATGCAGCGCAAGACGAACGTGGTCTCGACGAGCAAGTGGACCATCCAGAAGGTCACCGACGGCTTCTTCGAGGAGATCTGCGGCAGGGTCTCCGAGGACTACCCCGGCGTGGAGTATCGCCGCGAGCTCTTCGACGCCCTCTTGGCTGGGATCATCATGAACCCGGAGCGCTACGGCGTGATCGTCTGCCCGAACGAGTACGGCGACTTCCTCTCAGACACAGCCTGCGGCTTGATCGGCTCCATCGGGCTCGGTGACAGCTCCTCCTACGCCTTCGATCACGAGGGCCGCGTGACCCTCGCCATGTTCGACCCCTCGGGCGGCACGGCCCCGGACATCGCAGGGCGCGACCTCGCCAACCCGACCGCCGCGCTGCTCGCCTTCTCTAATCTCCTGCGACACATCGGAGAAGAGACCAGCGCCGAGGCCCTCCGCGGCGCGCTCTTCGGCGCCATCGCAGACGGTCAGAAGACCCACGACATCGGCAGCGAGCTCGGCACGCGCGCCTTCACCGCCGTGGTGCGCGAGCGCCTCTCCTCCGCCCTCTCCGCCGGTTGAATAGCGCGCCGCCCCAGACACAGGGTCCGGGCCAGCGCGTCGCCCGGGCGACGGCCTGGCTCGTAGCTGGCCGTATCTGGGCCGCGCTCTGCGCGCTCCTGACCCTCTGGCTCCTCACCGAGTTCCTCTCCCTCGCGGACCTC
>JAKVCE010000206.1 GCA_022447405.1 Planctomycetota bacterium
AGCGGAGCGGTCCTCTCTGCCTCAGGCTCCGCGAGCATCGCCTCGGATGACCTCGTCCTCCGGGCGACGAACCTGACCCCCGGGCCGGGGCTCTTCTTCCAGGGCGACAACGCGGTCAACTCCGGGAACGGGAACCCCTTCGGTGACGGCCTGCGCTGCGCGGGCGGCAACGTCGTGCGCCTAGAGGTGCAGTTCGCCAACGCAGGGAATGGCTTCACCACTGAGACCAGCATCTCGGTCGCGACGAAGGGCGGGGTGAGCGCTGGCCAGACGAAGCGCTATCAGTTCTGGTACCGCGACTCTGGCAGCTCTCCCTGCAACAGCCTGTTCAACCTCACGAACGGGTACGAGCTCACCTGGGGAGCCTGATCGCACCCAACCTTGGGTGAGGAGGGCCTGCGTGCCCTCCCAGGGCCCCTCGCGCTCTAGCCTGGGAGATCGTGGGAGGATTTCAGGGGTAGCGAGACTTTTTAGGAAGTCGTAATATGTTGACTGCTCGGGCGCAGGGGCGCTCGAGGATCAGAAGGAAGGTAGGAAAACAGAGGCCCTGTGTGGGCCTCCACAGGAGGAGATCATGCGGCCGATGGCCGTGGCAGGTCGCGTCGTGCGGGGACTCCGTGTGGCGCTCGTCTCAGTGTGCCTCGCGTGGGGTGCAGGTGAGGTAGGGGTGCGCTGGCTCCTCTTCGGCGAGGGGTCGCTCCCGCGGGCTCTCGGAGAGCCTCTGCGGGATCCAAACCGCTTCGCCGATCCCCTGACAGATGACGACTTCTGGACGCTCCAGCGGAGCTTTCAGCCGGTGCGGGACCGCGACCGGTTTGACCGCGCCCATCCGGAGCTCGGCTGGCTGCCGGCGAGCGTGCGCGAGCGCTCCCTGACTCATAAGGGAGAGCGCGATCTCAAGGGCAGGCGCCCGGTCCTGATGTACGGAGACTCCTTCACCCGCTGTGTGGTGCCAAGAGAGGATTGCTGGGAGAGCTTGCTCGAGGAGAGCCATCTCAGTGAGGAGCTCTGCATGCTGAACTTTGGCGCCTGCGCCTACGGCCTCGATCAGATCGTCTTGCTCCTCGAGCGGAGCGTCGACCGCTACCTGGATGAGGATCCCGTGGTCGTGATCGGAGTGCTCGTGGACGAAGACATCGACCGCTGCTTGCTCTCATTCCGCGGGCACCCGAAACCCAAAGTGTCGGAGGGACCGGACGGATTCAGCTGGGAGTTCCCTGGAGAAGTGAGCGCTGAGGACTGGATGGAGGCACACCCTCCTCAGGTCTCGAGTTATCTAGGGAGCCTCTTCCGCAACTCTGAGCTCTTCCCTCGTTCCTGGCGCGATGAGGACAAGGCGCGGACGATCGCCCTCAAGCAGCGCAGGGCAACCTGGCTCCTGGAGCGTGCGCGGGACCTGCTCCGTGATCGAGAGCTAGAGCACTTCGTCGTCCTCTTCCACAGCGAGCGCCTCGCGATGGGGCGCGAGGGCACGAGCTGGCGCGAGGCCTTCCTGATCAGGACCCTCGAGGAGCTGGACATCCCCTTCGTCTCGAGCCGAGGCGCTCTCTTTCAGGACCACATCGTGACGGGGCGCGTCGCGCGTGATTACTACATGAACGAGGGCGCCATGAGCGGGCACCTCACGGCGGCGGGCAACCAGGCTGTCTTCCCGGCCATCGTCGAGGGCCTCAGCAGGCGCTACCACCGCCCGGTGGACATCGCAGACGCACAGGCGTCGCGCTGAGACCTCCTGAGCCTTATCCTTCGCGCAGCATGACTGGCTTCTTCGGACTGGAGCGCAAGGCGCTCATCGGCGTCGTCCACCTTAAACCGTTGCCAGGCGCGCCGCGCTACGGGGGGAGCATGGCGGAGGTCTTGGAAGGCGCCGCTTTGGACGCGCGGCGGCTCTCTGAGGGCGGCGCGGACGCCATCATCGTCGAGAACTTCGGCGACACCCCCTTCTTCGCCGGGGCGGTGCCCAGCGAGACGATCGCAGCGATGACCCTCGCTGTGGAGCATGTCCGCCAGGGGGCGGGAGAGCTCGAGGTAGGTGTGAACGTCTTGCGCAACGACGCCCGCGGCGCCTTGGGCGTCTGTGCGGCGACCGGGGCGAGCTTCCTGCGCGTCAACGTCCTCTGCGGGGCCGCGGCCACGGACCAGGGCGTCATCACAGGCGACGCGGCGGCGCTCTTGAGGGAGCGCGCTCGCGTCGCGCCGTCGGTCAAGATCTTCGCTGACGTCCACGTCAAGCACGCCACGCCGATCGGCGAGACGAGCTTAGTGGAGAGCGCGGCAGAGACCGCAGGCCGCGGCGGCGCGGACGCGCTGATCATCACGGGCTCGCGGACCGGCAGCCCTCCGGCGGAGGAGGAGCTCGACGCGGTGCGAGAGCGCGTCGGGGATCACCCGATCCTCATCGGCTCTGGGCTCGACGCGCAGAACGCCGGGGCGCTCCTCGGAGCCGCGAGCGGCGCGATCGTCGGGAGCTCCTTGAAGGAGGCCGGGGTGCATAGCCCCGTAGACCTCGAGCGAGTCCAGCGCCTGCGCGCAGCGATAGACTCCGCGAGCTAGGGCTCTTGGAAGAGCTCCTCGGCGAGCTCCTCGTGCAGGACGAAGCCGCTCAGGTGGCGCTCGATGGGCTTCTCTTGGACTTGTGTCGCTCGCTTCGCGAAGGCCACACCGCTCGTGGACGTCCAGTCGGCGTAGCGGGTCAAGAGGTCCTCGCCGCCAGACTGGATCGCGAGGCTGACAGGGAAGCCGCCCTCGCCTAGCTCGAGCACGAAGCGCTCGCCCGCAGCGAGCGCGCCATTGAGCCTCCCCTCGGCGTCCAAGCTGAGGGCCTCGAGCTCGGCCTCTGCTAGGACCTGGAGGACCTTGTAGAGGTTCGTCCGCGCGCGCCCGCGCGCCCGCTCAGTGATCACTGCGGGGAACTCAGTGAGCGTCTCTGTTGTGCGGGCCCATCCGCGCGCTGGACCCACGACCATGGTCGTCTTTGTGCCGGCGCCCTCAGTCTCTGTGCGGCTGGAGGCGTCGAGGAAGGAGATCCAACTGTGAGAGCGCGCCGAGCTCCCGCCCACGGCGAGCCCGGTCATCTCCGTGACGTACTCGACCCCTTGCGCCTCCGCCCAAAGCTCGCGCGGGCCGACGGCTGTGAAGAGGCGGTCGAGCCACTCAGCTGGAGCGGCAGCGGGGGGCTGGCGATCGAGCCTGATGACCTCTCCGAACTGAGCCAGCTGGGGCTCGAGCACCTCGGCTGGCCCCACGGCGACGACGACCATGCGCTCCGTGTCGATGTGGCGCCTGGACGCGGCCGCCACCTGCTCGGCGTCTAGCTGCGCAAGCCGGCCCCAGTTCTTGTCCCAGAAGTCCGGGGGGTAGCCGTGCAAGAGGAGCAGCATCGAGCGGTCGAGGACCTCGTGTGGGGTGTCCACTCGGAAGACCTCTGCGTTGCGGTGACGCTCTAGGGCCTCCGCGAGCTCTTCCGCTTCGATGGGATCCACGCTCTCAGTGATCACCTCGAACATCGAGGAGAGCGCGGTCCTTGCCGCCTCGTTGCGTGTCCCGATGAAGCCGATGAGGCGCCCGGAGTGCTCCCAGCCAGGCCTGAAGTACGCGCCTACGGTGTACGCGAGGCCGAGCTCGGTGCGCAGCCGGACCATCATCCGGTTCGTCGCGCCGCCGATCCCGACCACATCAGACCAGAGCAAGAGGGGGGCGTAGTCCGGGTGGAGGCGCAGGATCCCGGGGCCTGCGAAGCGCAGCTCGGACTGCGGTACGCCCGGGCGGTCGTAGAGGTGGACGGTCGTGCTCGCTGGGACGTTAAACACCGGCGCAGGTGTGAGCTCGCGCGCAGGGGCGGGGTTCCAGCCTTCGAGCAGTTTGGAGAAGCGCTCGGCTAAGGCCTCCTTTGAGACGTCGCCCGTGACCCCAGCGACGAGGCGGTCCGGGCCAAAGTTCGAGGCGTGCCAGGCGAGCAGGTCGCTCCGCTCGATCGCGCGGATGTTCTCAACTGTCGGTCGGCGCGCCCACGGGGAGGTGGAGCCGTAGACGACCTCGAGGAGGAGGGCGTCTGCGAAGGAGCTGGGGTCATCCTCGCTTCGGGCGACCACGCTCTCAGCGCGCTGCTTGCTGCTCGCGAGCACCGCATCAGGAAAGAGCGGGGCTCTGACGAGGGAGAAGAGGCTGTCGAGGAGCTCGTCGAGATCTTCTGAGGCGCACGAGAACCTGAAGGAGAGGGTCTCCTCTGAGGGCGTGAGCTCGAGCGTAGCTGCGCGGAGGTCCAGCCAGGCGTCGAGGGCTGCCCCAGGTGACGACTCTGATCCGCCCTCGCGCATGCAGTCCGCGGCGATCGAGGTGAGTCCGACCTTGTCGGGAGGGTCAAGGACAGAGCCGAAGCGGAAGACGAGGGTCCCGTCGACGAGGGGGAGCGAGGGGTCTTCGATGACGAGCAGCTCGGCGCCGCCTGGGAGAGAGGCTCGCTCCGGCGCGCTCGCGCTGTAGGAACGTAGCGCCGGCGCGCTGATCTCGCTGGGGTGTTCCGGGAGCGCGTCCTGCAGAGGCGCGAGGAGCATGAGGAGGTAGATCATCGATCCTCCTCCGCACTTCGCGCGGGGGTATCACTCCCTGGGCGCAAGATGACCACGCTGCTGTTGGTGGGGGTGAAGCGCTCCTTCAAGACGCGTTGGACGTCGGCCGCGCCCACGCCCTCTAGGCGAGCGCTGTGGTGAAAGTGTCCGCGCCAGCTCCCGAGTGAGGCCTGCGCTCTCAAGAGGCCTTCGGCGATGGCCTGGTTGTGTCTC
>JAKVCE010000207.1 GCA_022447405.1 Planctomycetota bacterium
CACGGCGTCCCACTCACGCCTGAAGAGGTAAACCTCTTGAGGCGCTGGATCGACGAGGGCGCTGAGTACCTCCCCCACTGGTCCCTCGTCGTGCCCGAGCGGCGCGAGGTCCCGAGCTCCGAGGGCGATGACCCCGTCGACCGCTTCGTCCACGACTCCATCACGGCGCGCGGCCTCGTCGCGAACGAGCGCGCTGAGCGGGGCGCGCTCCTGCGGCGTCTGCACCTCGACCTCATCGGGCTGCCCCCGACCCCTGAAGAGATCGACGCGTTTCTGAAGGACGAGGACCCCGCAGCCTACGAGCGCGCGGTCGATCGACTGCTCGCGCGGGAGAGCTTCGGCGAGCACTGGGCCTCCATGTGGCTCGACCTCGCCCGCTACGCCGACTCGAAGGGGCACGGCTCGGATCCGTTAAGAGAGATCTGGCGCTATCGAGACTGGGTCATCGACGCCTTCAACGGGAACAAGCCCTTCGACGAGTTCACCGTGGAGCAGCTCGCCGGGGACCTCCTCCCGGACGCGACCTTAGACCAGCGCCTCGCGACGGCCTTCCACCGCAACACGATGGTGAACACCGAGGGCGGCACGGACGACGAAGAGTTCCGCGTCCTCGCCGTGAAGGACCGCGCGAAGACGACGGCGCAGGTGTGGATGGCGATGACCATCGGCTGCTCTGAGTGCCACGACCACAAGTACGACCCGCTCAGCCAGCGCGAGTTCTACTCCTTCTACGCGATCTTCAACCAGACCGCAGACAGAGACGCGAGCGACGACTCTCCTCGAATCGAGGTCCCCACCGCTGACCAGAGAGGTCTGCACGACGAGATCCAGGCGCGGGCAGCGATCGCGCGCGAGGAGCTCAGCGCGGCCTCTGCGCCCGGGACCCCAGCCAGGCTCGCCTGGGAGGAGGAGCTCTCAGAGCTCGCGGACTCCTGGCGGGCAGCGTCGATCATGAGCGCGGTCGCCGAGAGCGGGGCCACGCTCGAGCTCGCTGGTGAAGACGAGGTCAGGGTGAGCGGGGCCTCACCCGACACGGACCGATACACGCTGGAGCTCTCACCCGCTGCGGGCGAGGTGGAGGGGCTGCGGATCGAGACCCTGAAGGGCGTCGACGGCGGCGGACCCGGTCGGGCCGGGCACGGCAACTTCGTCCTGAATGACCTGCGCGTGACGCTGAAGCAGAGCGGCAGAGAGGCGCCGCGGGCGCGCTATGTGCGCGTCGAGAACCCAGGCCCGGAGAGGATCCTCTCCCTCGCAGAGGTCGAGGTCATGAGCGGCGGTGAGAACGTCGCGCCGCAGGGCGCGGCGAGGCAGTCGAGCACGGCCTACAACGGCCCCGCCGAGCTCGCGATCGACGGCGACACGAACGGCGAGCACAACGCCGGCTCGGTGACGCACACGAACACAGAGCCTGACCCATGGTGGGAGCTCGACCTCGGCGCTCCCCACCAGATCGACGCCGTCCACCTGTGGAACCGCATCGACGGCGAGCTCGAAGAGCGCCTGCGCCGCTGCGTAGTGATCCTGCTCGATGAGGAGCGCGCGCCCATCTGGAACGCGCGCGTGGTCGACGCCCCGAGACCGTCAGTGACGCTCGACACCACCGCGACCGAACTCGAGCTCGGCTTCTCCCACGCCGTCGCGGACTTCGAGCAGGACGGCTGGGGAGTCTCGAAGGCGATCGACCTCGACCCTGGGAGCGGCTCGGGCTGGGCGATCTCTCCGGAGCTCACCGAGGACCACGTCGCCGCCTTCACCTTCCGCAGCCCCGTCGACATCGAAGAGGGAGCCACCCTCAAGGTCGAGCTCGTCCAGTCCTACGGCTCACAGCACACCCTCAAGAGGCTGCGCTTCGCGACCACCGCGCTCACGCCGATGTTGGTCACAGAGGAGCTGCGCGCCGCGGCCGAAGCTCGAGAGCGAACGGAGGCAGAGGAGTCCCTCCTCGCGAGCGCATGGCAGGAGGTCGCCCCCGAGGCGAGAGAGCTCCGCGAGCGGGTGCGCGCGATCGAGGCCGAGCGCGAGGCCATCAAGGGCCAGCTCACCCCCGTGATGGTGGCGCTCCCAGCAGACCGTCAGCGCAAGACGCACATGATGGTGCTCGGGAACTTCCTGCAGCCCGCTGAAGAGGTGACCGCCGAGACGCCCGCCTGCCTGCCCCCCACAGCCGCAGAGACGCCCGACCGCTTGGACCTCGCGCGCTGGCTCGTCGGCGACGAGCACCCGCTCACCGCCCGCGTCACGGTCAACCGCTTCTGGTCCAGGCTCTTCGGGCGCGGCTTCGTCAGCACCGAGGAGGACTTCGGCACGCAAGGCAGCCTGCCGACGCACCCCGAGCTCCTCGACCTGCTCGCCCTCGACTTCATCGAGAGCGGCTGGGACATGAAGGCGCTCTTGAAGCGCCTCGTGATGACCGACACCTACCAGCGCTCCTCCGAGGTCACGGACGAGGCGCTCAAGCTGGACCCGGAGAACCTCTGGCTGGCGCGCGCCGCGCGCCCGCGCCTCAGCGCGGAGGCGGTCCGCGACCAGGCCCTCTCTGTCAGCGGGCTGCTCCACGAGAAGCTCTACGGCCCCTCCATCTACCCGCCGCAGCCTGATGGTCTCTGGAGGGCCGCCTTCAACGGCACCCGCTACAGCCCGACGATGGGACCTGAGCGCCACCGCCGCGGGCTCTACGTGGTCTTGCGCCGCACCATCCCGCACCCGTCCATGGTCGCCTTCGACGCGCCGAGCAGAGAGTTCTGCACCTCGCGGCGCGTGACGACGAACACGCCCCTGCAGGCCTTCGTCACCCTGAACGACCCCATCTATGTGGAGGCTGCGCAGGCCCTCGCGCGGCGGCTCATCCAGGAGGGCGGAGAGACGCCAGAAGAGCGCGCGCGCTTCGGTCTCAAGCTCTGCCTGTGCGTCGAGCCGACTGAGCGCCAAGTCCAAGCCCTCGTCCGCCTCCACGCCTCGGAGCTCGAGCACTTCTCCTCGCGCCCAGACGAGGCGCGCTCGGCCTCCAGCGAACCGCTCGGCGAGCTCCCCGATGGGATAGGAGCCGCGGACGCCGCCGCGTGGACTATGGTGGCGAGCGCGCTCCTCAACATGGACCCCTTCCTGGTGAGGAGCTGAGCTCATGCACAACGACCCTCGCTACACCCTCTCGCGCAGAGCGTTCATGACCGGCACCGCAGGGACGCTGGCGAACGTCGCCGCGGCGTCGCTCATGTCCGAGGGCAGCCTCCAATCACACGGCGGCGCCGACCACGCGCCGCGAGCCAAGCGGGTGATCTACCTCGACATGGCCGGCGCGCCCCCGCAGCTCGACATGTTCGACTACAAGCCGAAGCTCGTCGAGCTGGACCGGACCCTCTGCCCGAAGGAGTTCATCGAGGGGCGGCGGCTCGCCTTCATCAAGGGACACCCGAAGCTCCTCGCCCCTCCGCACCCCTTCGTCCGCATGGGCGAGCGGGGCCATCAGGTGACCGCCCTCATGCCGCACTTCGCCTCGATCATCGACGAGGTCGCGATGGTGCACTCGATGCACACCGACGAGTTCAACCACGCGCAGGCTGACCTCTTCATCCAGACCGGCAGCAACCAGCCTGGCAAGCCCTCCCTCGGGTCCTGGACGACCTGGGGCCTCGGGACAGAGAACCAGGACCTCCCCGGCTTCATCGTCCTCTCCTCTGGCGGCTCTGACCCCACCGGCGGATCGAGCCTCTGGTCGAGCGGCTTCCTCCCCTCCTCACACCAGGGCGTGCGCTGCCGCGCTGCTGGCGATCCGATCCTCTACGTCAGCAACCCAGAGGGCGTCGACGCCGGTGTCCGACGCCGCACCCTCGACGCCGTGCGGGAGCTCAATGAAGAGGAGCTCGAGCGCGTGGGCGACCCCGAGATCGAGGCGCGCATCGACCAGTTCGAGCTCGCCTACCGGATGCAGACCACTGTCCCGGAGCTGATGGACATCTCTAAGGAGTCCCCTCAGGTCCTCGCGGACTACGGCGCACAGCCCGGTCAGGCCTCCTTCGCCAACAACTGCCTCCTCGCCCGCCGCCTCTCAGAGGCCGGCGTGCGCTTCATCCAGCTCTATGACTGGGGCTGGGACATCCACGGCACGAACGCCGGCGACGACCTGATGGACTCTTTCCCCCAGAAGTGCAGCCAGATCGACCGCCCCATCGCGGCGCTGATCCGTGACCTGAAGCAGCGAGGGCTCCTCGATGAGACCCTCGTGGTGTGGGGCGGTGAGTTCGGGCGGACCTCCATGAACGAGGAGCGGAACGGCTCCAAGAAGCTCGGCAGGGACCACCACCCGGACGCCTTCACCATCTGGATGGCTGGCGGCGGGGTGAAGCCTGGGATCAGCTATGGCGCCACGGACGAGCTCGGCTACTTCATTGACCGGGACCCGGTGCACGTCCACGACCTCCAGGCCACGATCCTCCACATCCTGGGCCTCGATCCCCACGAGCTCCGTTACCCCTATTTAGGCCTGCAGCAGCGCCTTATCGGGCCCGCAGAGGGCCCTAGGGTCGTTCACGATCTCCTGAGCTAGGGAGCGGGAAGCCCCAATCGCTGAATAAGGGGCGAATTCCGGCTCAAATGGGCTCCGCAGGGGTCATTTCCGTGGATCTAGGACCAGAATTGCGAGTTTTGGCACTCCCTGGAGACAGATCCGAGGAGGCCGGCTGGGAAAAGCCGCCCGCATCGTACCCTGAGCGGCGTTTCTGCCCCGCTGAGCGGCCCCACAAAGCCCGTAAGTGCCTATTTAAAAGAGGCTTAC
>JAKVCE010000208.1 GCA_022447405.1 Planctomycetota bacterium
AGCAGACCAGCCCCTGCGAGGTAGTCGATGACCTTCTCGGCAGACTCTTCGATCGACTCGTCGCCCGTGTGGACGGTCACCTCAGGGTTCTCTGGGGCCTCGTAGGGGTCGCTGATGCCGGTGAAGTTCTTGATCTCGCCAGCGCGCGCCTTCTTGTAGAGGCCCTTCGTGTCGCGCTCCTCGACGACCTCGAGGGGAGCCTCGACGTAGACCTCAACGAAGGTCGCCTCGGTCGCCTCGCGGATCTCATCTCGGATCGAGGTGTAAGGGCTGATCGCAGCCGTGATGGCGCAGGCGCCGTTCCTCGAGAGGAGGCGCGCGACGTATCCGATGCGTCGGATGTTCGTGTCGCGGTCTTCCTTCGAGAAGCCGAGGCCCTTGGAGAGGTTCTCACGCACCTCGTCGCCGTCGAGGACCTCGACGTTGCAGCCGCGCTCCAAGAGGATCGGGGTGAGGTATTGGGCGAGGGTGCTCTTGCCCGAGCCGGAGAGGCCGGTGAACCAGAGGATGAATCCCTTTCTTTCAGTCATGACTGGGGTCTCTTTCTTTGCTGGGTGTGGGTCAGCGGATCTTGCCTTCGACGTACGGAACCTCGAAGACCTTGTCGTGCATGATCGGTCCGTGCCCGAAGTAGCCCGCCTCACCGAACAGCTCGCCGTGGTCGGCGGTGATGATGATGTGGGTGTTCTCCGGGACGTGGTCGTAGAGCTCCTCGAACACCTTGTCGAGGTAGCGGACGGTGTCGACCTGGCGCTCGCGCAGCTGATCGAGCTTGTCTTGGTCGAAGAAGGCGGGGGCGTCGTCCTCGTGCATGAGGTTCCCGTGCTCATCGATCTGGGTGTCGAGGTGCTTGAAGACACCGTTCACGCCTGAGATCCGGGGCCAGTCGTTCTCCGGCTCCTCGGGGGTGGCGTAGGGGTAGTGAGTCTCGCCGACGTTCAACAGGTAGAAGGACGGGCGCTCTGAGTCGAACTTCATGGTCGGGATCATCGCCCGCATGTCGTTGTGGCTGTCCATCAGCTCGAAGCTGTCGAAGAAGCGGTTGATCCCGGTCTTCTGGTTCAAGACAGGCAGGGAGACGCGGGCGTGCGTCGAGTAGCCCATGTGGTTCCTGAGGAACTCCGGCAGCCAGAGGCCTGGGACCATCTTCGCGAACTCGACGCCCTCGGCGCCGAGGCGCGTGTTGTAGTTCAGGAAGTCGTCCTTGTAGTACTCCGACGCGTAGACGTTTGCGGGCGTCGTGTGCGGCAAGAGCCCAGTGAGGAGGTTGTAGTGCGAAGGGGCCGTCCAAGACGCGTAGGTGAAGCGCTTCTCAACCTTGCCCAGCTGGCCAGGGAACTTCGCCTCGGCAGCCATGAAGCTGTCGTAGCGACAGCTGTCGAGGATGACGATGATGAAGTTGTTCTCGCCCTTCGGGTCCGGGTGAGGGGTCATCCCCGGCCGATACACCGGCCGCGGCGCCGGCTTCTTGGCCGGCTTCTTCTTGAACGCGTCGAAGAGGCCCATTCGTTGCTCCTGGTGGGTTTTTTTGGACTCAGCCCTGTGAGGCGTAGTAGTCGACGAGGATCTTCGCGGTGGACTCGCGCATGATCCGGGGATCGGGGAACTCACCGTTACCGAGCTGCTCACGCACCTTGGTCCCGGAGATGAAGACGCTGGTGTTCTCCTTGTTCTCCTCCATCAGGCCGACGCGGCCGATCTCCTCGAAGTAGGCGGCGAAGCCCACGTTGGCGGTCTCGATCGAGAGCGCGCCGCCGAGGTCTTCGAAGACCTCCTGCGCGTCGAAGTCACCCCAGATCGCGTCTCCATCATCGAAGGGCGCGTCAGCGTGCTTGCGCCCGATGATGAAGTGCGTGAAGCCGAGGTTCTGGCGATAGATGGCGTGCATCACGGCCTCCGCGGGACCGCCGTAGTACATGCGCATGTCGAGCCCGACGAGCTCGAGCTGGTCGTTGAGGTCTTGGCCTGCGTCGCTCCAGAGGGCGTCGTCTGCATCTCCTTCCCCGAGGAAGCGCCCTGCGACGAGCGCCTCATAGGTCTCCATGCGAGTCGCCGCCGGGACGTCGTCGCCCTTCAGCTGACCGACCAGCGGGTTCAGGACGACCCCGGTCTTCTTTCCGTTCTCACGCAGGATCTTCTCCGCGCCGTAGACGAGGGCGTACTCGTGCGCGCGGTGCAGGGGGTTCCTGGTCTGGAAGGCGATGGACTGCTCCCAGCCGCGCTCCTCAATGAGGGCGCGGGTCTGAGTCGGGCTCATGACACGCGGCGCGAAGGAGCGAGCGTCTTCAAAGGGCAGGAGCTCGATGGTGCCGCCGACGATCTTGGAGCGCTCATCGCTCGTCCAGAGGCGCGCGCCGGGGTGGTCCATACGGTCAGTGCCGTAGACCGCCTCGATGAAGGCAGCCTTGTCCCAGTCGTAGACGCTGTCGATGGTGATCGTGCCGAAGGGACGGCCGTCGCGCTCGAGTCGCGCGGTCGCGCCGGCCTCAAGGGCCGCCGCCTCTTCATCGGTGACCGGGAGGATCACGGGGATCGTCCAGGCCCAGAGAGCGCCGTCGCGCTCGATCGCTTTGCGCTCGAGGACGCTCGCGTAGTCAGCAGCGCCCATGGGGCCGGTGAGCGGGCTCAGCGTCCCGTCCGCGATGCGGTAGAGGGTGGTCTCATCGACCTCGTCGACGGCGACCGAGGCGAGCTCGGTCCACGCGCCTGCGTCGAGGTCGGTGTTGATCCTGTTGACGGGGGCCGCGAGGCCGCCGTGGACGGGTGAGAGGTTCATCGTGCCGGGTGCAGTGGTCATCTTCTTCTTGTCTCTTTTTCTTTGGTCCTGCCGTGGCTCCTAGAGGTAGCCGAGGTTCTTGAGCTTGCGCTTCACGTCATCGAGCTCCTCTTGAGAGAACTCGGGAACTTGCTCCGCCGCTTCCGCAGCGGCCTGCGCCGCGTCGGCCTCCCCCATAAGGTCCCGCAACACGTACACGATGAAGTCCGTGGGCGAGTTGAAGCCGCTCCCCTCAACGACCTGCTGGATCTTCCGATACAGCGGACGCGGGATCTTGACGGTGACCTTGGACTCTCTCACGGTGATGTGCTCCTGTGGGGCGAGGTGGGGTAGGTTTCAGGCGTGGCTTGAGGCAACAGAGAACCGCTTCTCGGGACTTTGAAGCCTCACTTACACTCCTATCGCACTCCAATTGTACTCCAATCGGAGTGCTATGAGAGCCTTCTGTAGTAAAAATGTCTCCTGACGGGTCTAGGGGGGCTTTTTGGACCAAGGAGACCACACGGAGGGCCGATGGGGCCGTAGAGCCTCCTGGACCCCCTCTGTCGTCCACCCAGACCCCCTCGCTGTAGCCCGTCCCACAAAGACCCCACGCCCCGCTCCAAGATGAAGCCCACCCTCGCCACCACCCTCACGCTCTGCCTCCTCGCCACGCTCGCCGCCTGTGGAGGCCCTGACCCTTCAGCGCAGGTCAGAGACTCCTACTCAGCCCTCTCCTCGCGGGACTATTCAGGCGCCGAGGCCGGCTTCACAGAGGCCCTACAAGGTCTAGAGGCCGGCTCCCCTGAGCACATGCGCGCGCAGCTCGGCCTCTTCCGGGCTCGGTCCTACTCAGACCCCGCTGGCGCCAAGGCGGACTTCCTCGTTTACGCCAAGGCGAACAACCTCGCGATCATCGACTACACCCAGCTCATCAGTGACTTGGTCTCAGGTGACCACCTCGATGAGGCCATCGCGATCGTCGCCGAGATGAAGACCATCTTCCCGGACGAGCCCAAGGTGGACGACATGGGCAACATGCTCGTCGCCAAGGCCAAGAGCGCCGGCGACTCGGGCGCCCTCGACGCTCTCTCCGGCCTCGGCTACGTGGGTAACGACTGAGCGTGCGCGCGCTCACCCTCGCACTCTCAGGGCTCCTCCTCTTGGCGTCATCCTGTCGCTCCAGCGCGCACGACGAGGCGGCCATTCTGCTCGTCCTGCGCGAACAGCGAGACGCGTGGAACGCCGGTGACATCGAGGAGTTCATGGCCCGAGGCTACTGGAGGAGCGACGAGCTCCTCTTCGTCTCGGGAGAGAGCGAGCACAAGGGCTATGACGCCGTCCTGAAGCGCTACCGCGAGCGCTACACCGAGGGAGGCGCAGAGATGGGGCGGCTCTCTTTCACCGACCTCCTCGTGACCGGGGTCGACGGCGCTGAGGCTACAGCGACCGGGCGCTGGGACCTCGACTTCGAGCGCTCCGAAGACATCGGAGGTCACTTCACGCTCGGTCTCCGCCTCCTCCCTGAGGGCTGGCGGATCGTTCGAGACGAGACGACCTCCGACTGAGCCCTACTCCTCGCTCTCTGCCTCTTCCCCCTCGAGGAAGTGAGCCGTGAGCTCCTTCACGAGGTAGTCGTAGGCCTCGTCGACGCTGTCCGTCTTGAAGAAGAGGTCCACGTCCCCCGGGCTGATCGTCCCGAACTCGATCATCGGGTCGAAGTCGATCACCCGTGACCAGTACTCAGTGCCGAAGAGCACGAGCGGCAGCGCGCGCTTGACCTTCAGGGTCTGCACGAGGGTGACCGTCTCCATGAACTCATCCATGGTCCCGAAGCCGCCAGGCATCACGACGATCGCCTTCGCGAGGTAGTTGAACCAGAACTTACGCAGGAAGAAGTAATGGAACTCCAGCGAGAGCCTGTGAGTGATGTAGGGGTTGTCGTTCTGCTCGAACGGGAGGGAGATGTTCAGCCCTATGTTCT
>JAKVCE010000209.1 GCA_022447405.1 Planctomycetota bacterium
CTGAAATTTGTGATGGCTTTGCTAATGGATTCGGGCCCAGGGGACGACATAGAGGTCATCTCCTCCTTCTTGGGGCCCACCCCATCGCTTCGGCGGTGGGGCTGGGCCCTCTTCTTTTGCCTTGGGAGCTGCCGGGACGGTGTTGGCTTCAGGAGTGGGAATCACCGCATAAGGCCCTGAGAGACCTCAGGGATTTGGGACTGCAGGACGAGATAGAGGTCATCTCCTCCTTCTTGGGGCCCACCCCATCGCTTCGGCGGTGGGGCTGGGCCCTCTTTCTTTGCTACGAAGGCAGCTGGGCAAGGCTTGGATTTCTGTCGCTACCCCTCTCTTGGAACCGGCCCCCAACAGCGATAAGATGGGCCATGGCACTTTTTGGACCCAAAGAGTCTCCCGACGGTACGCCGGACGACTACGTCCGAGAGATCCCCGAAGGTCTCACCTTCGACGACGTCCTGCTCGTTCCCCAGCACTCCGACGTCTTGCCCAAGGACGTCGTCCTAGATACGCGCTTCTCCAGGAACGTGGATCTCCGGGCTCCTATCGCCTCGGCGGCGATGGACACCGTGACAGAGTGGAGCTTGGGGGTTGCCCTCGCGCGCACCGGCGGGATCGGCATCATCCACCGGAACTTATCCATCGAGCGGCAGGTGGCCGAGGTGGACAAGGTCAAGCGCTCAGCGAACGGCGTCATCCTCGACCCTGTCACGCTCACTCCCGAAGAGACCATCGGCGAGGCGCGCGGGATCATGCGCACCCAGAACATCTCAGGCGTCCCCGTCTGTGAGGGAGAGAAGGTCGTCGGGATCCTCACCAGCCGCGACTGCCGCTTCGAGGCAGGGGACGAGCGAAAGGTCGGCGAGATCATGACGAGCGAGAACCTCGTCACATCCTCACCTGGCACCTCCTTGGAGGAGGCGCGCGAGCTCTTGTTCCGACACAAGGTCGAGAAGCTGATCCTCATCGATGACTCTGGCTGCTTAAAGGGCCTCATCACGATGAAGGACATCAAGATGCTTGAGGAGTATCCCTACGCAGCGATGGACTCCCGCGGACGCTTGCGCGCGGGCGCTGCCATCGGCGTCCATGACTACGAGCGCGCCGAAGGCTTGGTCGGTGCGGGCGTCGACGTCCTCGTCGTGGACACAGCGCACGGCCACTCGACGAACGTCATGGACACGGTGCGCGAGCTGAAGAAGAAGTTCGATGTCGACGTCGTCGCGGGCAACGTGGCGACGCCTGAGGCCGCGCAGGCCTTGGAAGAGGCCGGCGTTGACGGGATCAAGGTCGGAATCGGCCCCGGCTCGATCTGCACCACGCGCGTCGTCGCTGGCATCGGTGTCCCGCAGTTCAGCGCCGTCCGCTCGGTCGCGGCGGCGGTCAAGGGCGGCGTCCCGGTCATCGCAGACGGTGGGATCCGCTTCTCAGGGGACATGGTCAAGGCCCTCGCAGCGGGGGCCTCGTGCGTGATGCTCGGCAGCCTCTTCGCGGGCCTAGACGAGAGCCCCGGTGAGACCATCCTGTACAAGGGCCGCTCCTTCAAGGCGGTGCGAGGCATGGGCTCCATCGGCGCGATGCAGAAGGGCTCCAAGGAGCGCTACCGTCAGGGCGAGGTGAACGAGGCAGACAAGCTCGTCCCCGAAGGCATCGAGGGCATGGTCCCGTACCGCGGCCCCCTCGCGCCCTTCGTCCACCAGATGAACGGTGGCATCCGCGCAGGCCTCGGCTACGTCGGTGCCGGAAACATCCCGGAGCTGTGGGACCGCGCCCAGTTCGTACGTCTCACCTCGGCGGGCATGCAAGAGAGCCACCCGCACGACGTCTCCATCACCAAAGAGTCGCCCAACTACTACCACCCAGAATGACCTCAGAGATGCGCGGGGTGCTTGTCGTCGACATGGGCACCCAATACACCCAACTCATCGCACGCAGGGTCCGGGAGGCCGGGACCTGGTGCCAGATCGCCACACCTGACGACGCCCTCAAGACCGCACGGTCCATGGACCTCGGCGGGGTGATCCTCTCAGGCGGCCCCTCCTCGGTCTACGACGAGGGCGCGCCGAACCCTGACACAGAGCTCCTCAACCTGGGCGTACCTGTGCTCGGGATCTGCTACGGCATGCAGTGGATGTGTCAGACCCTCGGCGGCTCAGTGGAGGCGACAGACACCCGCGAGTACGGCCGCACAGGGATGAGGGTCGACACGGCTGAGGGCATGTTCCACGGCGTCGAGGGAGAGTCCGTGGTCTGGATGAGCCATGGGGACGAGGTCACGGGCATCCCCGAGGGCTTCACGACCCACGCGAGCTCCGAAAGCTGCACCTACGCTGCGGTCGCCGACCAGGCGCGGGGCCTCTGGGGCGTGCAGTTTCACCCTGAGGTCACGCACACCGAGCGCGGCGCTGAGATGCTCCAGAACTTCCTCGCCCGCGTCTGCGAGCTCCCCGGAGACTGGTCGGAAGAGTCGATCGTCGACCGCGAGGTGGAGAAGGTCCGCGCGCTGGTCGGGGAGACGGGCGAGATCGTCTTAGGCCTCTCTGGCGGCGTCGACTCTTCGGTCGCGGCGATGATCCTCGACAAGGCCATCGGCAGCCGCCTGCACTGCATCTTCGTCGACAATGGCCTGCTCCGAAAAGGTGAGCGCGAGGCGGTAGAGGCGATGTTCGGCGAGCACATGGACCTCGACCTCACCGTGGTGGACGCGGCGGACCGTTTCTTGGAGCGGCTCAGTGGCGTCAGCGACCCGGAGGAGAAGCGCAAGCACATCGGCTATGAGTTTGTCGAGGTGTTCCGCGAGGAGGCCAAGCGCTTCACGAACGCGAACTTCCTGGGCCAAGGCACGCTCTATCCGGACGTGATCGAGTCCGTCGCTGCGCACGGCGGCAACACCGCTGTCATCAAGTCTCACCACAACGTGGGCGGACTCCCCGAGGACCTCGAGATGGAGCTCGTCGAGCCCCTGCGCGAGCTCTTCAAGGATGAGGTGCGGCGGGTCGGCCGCTTCATGGGCTTGGACTCCACGCTGGTGGACCGCCAACCCTTCCCGGGTCCCGGCCTCGCCGTGCGCTGCCTCGGCGAGATCACTGGGGAGGACCTGGACCTCCTGCGAGAGGCAGACCGGATCACCACGGACGAGATCGAAGCTGCTGGCTGTCACACGGACCTCTGGCAGTACTTCGCCGTCTTGCTCCCCGTGCGCTCAGTGGGCGTGATGGGGGACGGCAGGACTTACGAGAAGGCATGCGCCATCCGCGCCGTACGGTCTACTGACGCGATGACCGCGGACTGGGCCTACCTGCCCCAAGAGGTCCTGCAGCGCATCTCCACCCGCATCATCAACGAGGTGCGCGGCATCAACAGGGTCGTGCTCGACATCACCAGCAAGCCCCCGGGCACGATCGAGTGGGAGTGAGGGCGCAGCCAGCGCCCGTGGAAGCCTGAAATAGTCCCTGAGGGGCTCCGTACACATTCGTTCAGCCGATGGGGCCCATCCAGCGCCCTCAACGCCCTCTTTCGGGCTGCTATCGGCTACGATGCAAGACCAATCCATCGTTCCAAGGATCCTCACATGACCACCAAGACCCGAGACCTCATCACCACCGCGCTCCTCGCGGCCCCCGTCCTCCTCGCCCTTGACCTGCGCGCTGACTCCCTCGCCTTCCACCCGGAGGCAGGCTCTAGCGTCGACAAGGAGATGGTCGTCGCCGGCGCGATGTACATCGACGACATCATGCTCAACGTGGACGGCGAGGAGATGCCCGCTGAGATGCTGGGTGACATGACCGACATGGCCTTCGAGCTGGAGCTGTCTGAGGAGGTCACGGACGAGTATGTGAAGTCAGCTGACGGCAAGGCGCTCGTCCTCATTCGCACCTTCAACGACATGGCGGTGTCCATGACCGCGGGTGGTGAGACGCAGGAGCCCGAGGTGAGCGACATGATCGGCTCCAAGATCAAGTTCGCTTGGAACGAAGACGAGGAGAAGTACGACGTCTCCTTTGAGGAGGGCGACGGTGACGAGGAAGACCTCGAAGGGCTCGACCCTGACATGGACTTCACCTACCTCCTCCCCGATGACGAGGTGAAAGAGGGCGCGACCTGGGAGGTCACAGGCATGGAAGCCATGCGCATGTTCCTCCCCGGCGGCACGGTCACCGCGCCCACAGACGGCTTCGATGATGAGATGGGCCTCGGCGACATGTTCGAGGAGGTCGTTATGCCTCAGCTCGAGGACGCCGTCGAAGACTTCACGGTGGACTGCACCTACAACGGAACGGACGACGAGGGCGCCGCGCAGATCGGCTTCGAGTTCGAGGGCGAGATGTCCATCGACTTCTCGGAGATGGTCATGGCAGCGCTCGAGGAGCAGGACATGGGTGGGATGGAGGTCGACGCCGACATCACCATGACCTTCGACATCGAGATGGAGGGCAAGGGCACGCTCTCCTGGGACACCGATGCTGGGCGCGCGTCTGGTTTCGAGATGGCCGCGGACGTCATGTTCCTCCTCGACGCCGCTGCAGACATCGAAGCAGCGGGTGAGGCGCACACCGCTGAGGGAACGGGCGAGCTCTCTGGAGAGCTCGAGTATGAGATGAGCATCGACTAGCCCCGTCGAGCTCAATCGGTACAGGCGGCCCCCCAAGCCCCCGCGCGCCGGGCCGCGCACATTTTTGTAACCCGCCACGCATTGAGCCCCCCCATTGGGTAACCCCCCC
>JAKVCE010000021.1:0-7111 GCA_022447405.1 Planctomycetota bacterium
CCTGCTCCGAGGTGGCAGCGCTCACCGACCGTCACTCCGGGGAGGAGGTGGACGCCTGCTTGCAGGACCGTCTCTGCGCCCACCGTCGCGCCCTCTTCGAGGGTCACGCCGGGGTGCAGCACGGCGCCCGCGCCCACGCTCGCGCCTGGGCCGACATAGGCGAGCGCGCCGACGCGCGCCTCTGAGTGCACCTCGGCGCTAGGGTCCACGCCGGCCGCGCCGGCGCCCCCCGGGCGGACGCCGCACTCTGCAGCGGCGAAGGCCTTGACCACCTCTGTGAAGGCTCCGTTCGGGTCCTCGCAGCGGAGGATGTCGAGCTCCTCGTGTGAGCCCTCGTAGTCGACCCCGACGATCACCGCGGCGGCCCTCGTCTCCGAGACCTGCTGCGCGTAGCGGGGGTTCGCCAAGAAGCTCACCTCGGTGGGCCCCGCCTCAGCGAGGGAAGCCGGACCCGTGACGACCCGGTCCCCTTCTCCATCGAGGGTCGCGCCGCAGATCACTGCCAGCTCTCTTAGCGTCTTTGTCGTCATCGGTTCTGGGGTGCCCTTCAAAGGTCCAGCCGAACCTCTAGAGCATGAGATCGGCCGATCTTTGGTGATTCCGGCGCCATCCCCCCCTCCCGGGCGCCTTTTCAGCCGAAGAGTCTATCTCCGCGCACTTCTCCGCGCCAAGAGCACCTCTGAGGGCCTCCCAGGGCGCCTCCTGGGCTACATGAGGGCGATGTTGAAGGAGAAGACCTCGGTCCGATCGCCGGGACCCTCCTCCAAGGGGAAACCGAAGTTGAACACCACCGGGAAGGGGTAGGTGAGCCCGAGCCCGAAGCCCGCAGAGGCGCGCAGCTCGTCAAAGTCGAGCTCGCCGTCCACAGGCCCGAGCACGCCCGCGTCGGTGAACAAGATCAGGCGGAACATCTCCACCTTCTCGAAGCTCCCCGGTCGGGTGGTCGAGTAGAGCGGCATCCGATACTCAAGCGACATGTTCAAGACTGACTCGCCGCCGAGGGGGGCCTCCCCCTCGTTCGGACCGACCCCGCGGAAGTCAAAGCCGCGCAGCGTCTTGTAGCCCCCGAGGAAGAAGCGCTCGGTGTAAGGCACCGAGTCGCTCTCACCAAAGGGAGCCGCGTAGCCAGCGCCGAGCCGAACGTGGACGCTGGGGCTCGGCTCATCGCTGAGCTCATCTCCTCCGAAGGGCTTGTACCAGTCGTAGAAGAGGTGGGTCTTGGCGAACTCAGCGCTCCCGCCGAGCCCGGTCGTGTAGATGGAGTTGAGCCACCTCATGTGGACGCCGTCGCTCGGGTTCATCCGACGGTCGAGGTCTCGGTACCTCAGATTCAGGAGGAAGCCTGAGAGCTCTGTCTCAGGGTCCTGGCTCGCGAGCGCGGGCGGGATCACGCCGCCGAGGTCTCGATCTGCGACGCTCACGTCCTGGTGCTCAAGCCCCGCGTAGAGGTTGAGCTCGTTCGTGATCTGTCTACCGATCTCAAGGGTGCTGCGCCTCCTGCCCTCGTCGTAGTCGCGGTAGATCCGATCCCGATCCGAATACTCGACGTCCAAGATCCACCGGTCGTAGTGCGTCTTGAAGATGTCTGGCTCTAGGAAGCGGATGTTCGAGTAGCTCACCTCGGAGCCCGGCGAGATGTGGATGTTGAGCTGCTGTCCCGCGCCGTGGAATGCCTCCTTGCGATAGATCTCACCGAACATATCGCTGAAGGAGGAGGGCAGATCCGTCAGGTCGAAGTTCCTCATCGTGAGGGAGACGATGCCGAAGAGGCCGTCGTTCGAGTCCACACCACCCATGAGCTGCGCGTCGACGACCCGCCCCTCCTCTACGCGGAACTCGACGTCGATCTGGTCCTCTCGATCCGTAGGGACGAAGCGGAACGTGGGATCCCGATGGTTGATCGGGTCCCGGTCATCCGAGAAGAACCCGGTGCTCGTGATCCGTCGCAGCGACTGGTAGACCTCCTTCAGGTCGGCGCGCTGTCCGGGCTGGACCGTCACCTGCCTGCGCAAGACGCGGTCGCGGGTGTGATAGGCGCCTGCCAAGCGCACCTCTCGGATCCAGTATTCACGCCCCTGAGAGAGCTTGTACTTCACCCGCACCAAGGCCTGCTCGGGGTCAAAGGAGAGGTCAGGCTCGAGGAAGTTCCAGCTCTCCTCGAGCGGCAATGACGAGTGCGAGAGGTAGCCGCGCTCACCGTAGTAATCTCTGAGCGCGCGCTGGTCCGCGCTGACAGCCACTTGATCGAACACGCTCCCAGGCTTGAGCATGCAGAGCGCGAAGAGCTCCTCCTCGTCAAAGTAGAGCGCGGTCGGCCGCTCAGCAGAGGGCCCCTGCGGGTTGCTAGGGTTCTTCACGAACTCGACCCCTTCGATCTCCAGCGCGGACACGCGGTACTGCGGGCCCTCATCGACCACGACCCGCAGCGTGACCCGGCTGCTGTCCTCGTTGAAGTCGAGCTCCTCGAGCTCAACGACGGCGTCCAAGAACCCGTTGTCACGGTAGACCTGGCGCATCGCCAAGATGTCCGCGTCGAGGAGCTCTGAGTTGAAGGTCGCGCCATAGGGCGTGAAGAGGCGGGGCCCGTGGAGCTGCAGGTCGGCGAACTTCGAGAGCCCGTCCTTCCAAAACAGCGCGCCCCTGTCAGGTAGCGCCTCGTTCCCGCGGATCTCATAGCCGTTGACGTGCACCTGAGGCCCCTCGATGATCCGGAAGATCACATCGCCGGTCAGCCCATCCCCGACGACGTCGTCCTTCACGAGCGGGTCGATCTGCACGAAGTGGTAGCCGTCGCGCTTGTAGCTCTCAGTGAGGCGCTGCCTGACCCTGGAGACCTGGTGAAGATAGAGCTCGCTCGTGTCCGTCAGGCCAGACCACTCAAGGAGGGTCTCGATCCCGACGCCGTCATTGCCGACGAAGCGCGGCTCGAGGTCCACCGGGAGCTCCGTGACCCTCACGACGAGCCTCAACCCGCCGCTCACCTCTTGCTTGAGGACCTCTGCGCGCACCTTGAGCGTGCGCCAGAGGCGTTCGAGGCCAGCCTCGATCAAGAGCGGTTCGAAGGGGGCGCCGACGGGCTGTCCGAGGGCAGAGACAATCTGCTCCCCAGACCACCTGGAGTTCCCCTCGACGTCGATCTTGACCACCTCTGGAACATAGACCTGCGGCCCTATCACCGGGTCTTGGAGTGAGAGGGAGGGCGCGGCGGCGCCGAAGGGCGCGAGGCAGAGGACTAAGGCCGCGCTCTGCGCGAGTTGAGTGAAGCTTCGGGTCAAGGCATCGGCGAGCCCATGGGCTCAGAGATGGAGGGTGCGGGGTTCTCGAAGCGCATGGTGTCACTGAAGAACATCAGCTTGACAGTCCCTGTCGGCCCGTTCCGTTGCTTCGCGAGGATGAGCTCCGCCCTGTTCTCGTTGTCCCCGCCCTGCGCGCCGTCGCCGTCAGCGCCAGCGCCAGCGCTGTTCTTCATCATGTCGTAGTACTCCTGCCGGAAGAGCATCATCACGAGGTCCGCGTCCTGCTCGATGGAGCCTGACTCCCTGAGATCGGAGAGCTGGGGGCGCTTGTTGTCTCGACTCTCGACCGCGCGGCTCAGCTGAGAGAGCGCGATCACCGGCACGTCGAGCTCCCTCGAGAGCTCCTTCAGCGCTCTGGAGATCTGAGAGATCTCCATCTGGCGGCTCTCAGCGCGCGGCTGACTCATCAGCTGCAGGTAGTCCACGACGATCATGTCGAGGCCCTCGCGCTGCTTCACCCGGCGCGCTCGGCTCCGGATCGCAGCCACCTGCAGGCCAGGCGTGTCATCTACCGTGATGTCCAGGTCGGTGAGCTCACCGGCCGCCCGCGTGAGCTCTGCCCAGTCGCGGTCGTTCAGGGTGCCCTTGCGGAGCTTGTGCATGTGGACGCGGCTGCGCGTGCACAAGAAGCGGCTCACGATGGACTCGCGGCCCATCTCGAGGCTGAAGAAGAGCACCTTGGCCTTCGCCCCGTCGCTCACGGTCGCGTTCATCATCAGGTTGAGCGCGAGCGCCGTCTTACCCATGGCGGGGCGCGCTGCCAAGATGATGAGTTGACCGCCAGAGAACCCGCCGGTCATCTCGTCGAGCTGGTAGTAGCCGCTAGAGACGCCGAGCAGCTCACCTTGCTTCGCGCACTCGATGCGCTTGAAGGTCTCCTGCACAGCCTGGTCGAGGGAGACCGGACCGCCCGTGTCGCCCGCGTCAGCTACGGCGAAGATGTCGCTCTCGCTCTGGTTCATCAGGACCTCGACCTGATCATCCACCGGCCTCGTCGAATATGCCGACTCGATGATCCCGTTCGCGGTGCTGATCAGCCCGCGCAAGAGCGCGTTCTCGTGAACGATCTTCAGGTGGTGCTTTAAGTGCGCAGGCGAAGCGGCGACGTTCGTGAGCTGCAGGATGTAGGCACGGCCGCCGGCGTCATCCAAGCGCTCTTGCGCCATCAAGCGCTCCATCACGTGCACCATGTCGACGGGCGCGCCGACGTCTGAGAGCTCGAGCAGCGCTGAGTAGAGGGTCCCGTTGCGCTTCGAGAAGAAGTCGTCAGGCTGGATCATCTCCTGCGCATCGATGATCCGTGAGGGGTCAAGGAGGAGAGCGCCGAGCACGCCCTGCTCTGCCTCCTCTGAGTGCGGCGGGACTCGCCCACCTCCAGCCGTCATCTCGACGACGTCTAGCTCCTCCAGCTCCCTCGGTCCCATGTCTCCTCTCGTCTCCTCTTGCTTTCACAGCCGCCGTTCGGGCGGCGCCTTTCTTCCACCATCAGAATACACGCCCCGGCTCCGCCAGGAAATGGAGAGCGCCCAGTCCTCGTAGAAGACTGGGCGCTCTGTGCTATCTGAGAAGGAAACCGCTTCCGCTACGCCTCTTCGGACTCCTCAGCGGACTCTTCGGCGGGGGCCTCTTCCTCGGTCTCGCCAGCCTCCTCATCCTGGGCGTCTACCTCAGCGATGATCTCGGCCATGGCGGCGTCTCGGTTCTCGCCATCGCCTGTGACCTCGATGGTCACCGTGACGCTGGTCTCACCGAAGAGGTGGAGCTCGACCTCGTGGGTGCCTGACTCCTTGATCGCCCGCGCCATGCGGATGTTGTCGTCCGAGATCTCGAAGTCCCTCTCGTTGAGGAGCTCCGCGACGCGGGAGGCGTTGACAGAACCATACAGGTGACCGTTCTCGTCGGAGCGCTCGGTGGTCTCGAGGACCACGCCTTCGAGCACGGCGACGCGCGCTGCGAGCTCCGCGTTGCGCGCGGCCTCTTCAGCGTCGAGGCGCTCGCGCTTGCGCGCGAGGACTCGCTGGTTCTCTGAGGTGGCCTTCACCGCGAGGCGGTTCGGGATGAGGTAGTTCCTGGCGTAACCAGCAGCCACCGTGACTACGTCGCCGACCTTTCCGAGGTAGCGGACGTTCTCTCTAAGCATGAGCTCTACACGTGCCATATCAGGTGCCTCCTTAGATCAGCTGCCCACGAAGGGGAGAAGGCCCATGTGGCGGGCGCGTTTGATGGCCTGCTTCAGCTCGCGCTGACACTTAGAGCAGTACCCAGTCCGACGGCGGGCGTGAATCTGCCCTTGCGGGGTCAGGTACTTGGAGAGCGTCTCCAGGTCCTTGTAGTCGAGGCGCGGATCGTCACAGGGACGGTTCGATTTCTTGACGGGGCGTGCCATGGATCAAGCCTCCTCGGAGGACTTCTCCTCCGTCTGCTCTTCGCTGGACTCGCTCGCCTCTTCGGCGGGAGCTTCAGCCTCTTCAGTCGCGGACTCTTCAGCTGCAGGAGCTTCCTCAGCCTTGGCCTCCTCAGCGGGAGCCTCTTCAGCTTTGGCCTCCTCAGCGGGAGCCTCCTCAGCCTTGGCCTCTTCAGCCTTGGCCTCTTCAGTGGCGCCCTCGCCCTCCTCGGCCTCCTCCTCATCGGAGTCCACGACGTGGTCCTCCGGCGGCTCGGGGACGCTGAAGTCCCCGGAGAGCTCTGCCTCGTGCAGCTCGGACTCACCCTCGGGCACGCCCTCAGCGGTCAAGATCAGGTAGCGCATGACCGTCTCGTTCAGCTCCAGGTCACGTCGAATGATCGCGATGTTCCCCGGGTCAGCCTCGAAGTGGACCAAGAGGAAGGTGCCGCGGTTGCGCTTCTTGATGGTGTAAGCGAGCGAACGCTCTGCCCAACGGCGCGCCGTCGTGACGCTCGCACCGTGCTTCTCGAGGATGCCTGTGGCAGTCCCCTTTGCTTCGTTCCAGTCCTCCCTGACGACGTTGTTGTCGAGGAGGAACATGCCTTCATAGAGATTCAATTCACTAACTCCTTGCGCGCCGCTAGCTGCGAGCGCTGTCGTCGGGCGAGGACTCGCCCTGGGTCCAGCGGCTGTGGAACCGCGCCATGACCCCCTCAAGGTCTCCCGTCCGGAGCCACTCGAACGCAGCTGCTGCGGCCTCTGCCACAGAGATGTCTACGTCCGGCCGCTCGTCTTCGGAGAACCTCTCGAGGACATAACGCGCCGCGTCGGTCGCCGGACGCCCGATCCCCACGCGCAAGCGGGGGAAACGATCGGTGCCCAGCAGGTCTATGAGCGAGCGCACCCCGTTATGACCGCCTGCGCCTCCGCCGGGGCGGATCCGCAGGGCGCCGAGGGGGAGGTCTAGGTCGTCATAGACGACCATCACGTCCTCCGGCGACGCATTGGCCCACCGCGCCAAGGGGGCCACAGCCTCCCCGGAGCGGTTCATGAAGGTCATCGGCTGGACAAGGATCGCGTCCGGATCATGGAGCCGGGCGCAGCGGGCCTTCGCCCTGCCTTCGAAGCCTTCAAGTCGGTTCGCGCTCTGAAAGATCGTGCCCTCCCGCAAGGCCAAGAGGTCTAGGACCTCAAAGCCCACGTTGTGGCGAGTCGCCTCATAGTCAGGGCCCGGATTACCGAGGCCAATCAGCAGACGTGAGGAGGCGCTAGACACGACTCACAGCGGGGAGGACCCCCTGCGGGCGACGTCCAAAGGAGACGCCTCCCCGCGAAGAGGGCCGAACATGGTACAGCCCCCCCCCGGGCCCCCCGCGCGCCCGCCCGGGGCTTGCGCGGCACCCCCCCCCCCCACCCCGCACGGGGGCGG
>JAKVCE010000021.1:7121-12903 GCA_022447405.1 Planctomycetota bacterium
CACCGCGCGCGCTGCAAGCGCGCGCGGCGTATTGAGCGCTCCCCACCCTCCAAAAGGGCACAGGGAGGGCCCCTTGAGGGTCAGCCGTCGGAGTCTCCGCCAGCGTCTCCGCCATCGCCACCGGCGTCCTCGGCGTCGTCTCCAGCAGCGGGCTCTGCGCCCTCTTCGCCTTCGGCAGCGGCTGCCGTCGACTCTTCGACCTCTTCCTTCATACCGGAGATGGTCACGACCTCAGTCTCTCCATCGATCGCCAAGGAGACACCTTCCGGCATCTCGATCTCGGCGGCGGTGAGGTGCGTCCCCTCTTCGAGGCCCTTCACGCTGATCACCAGTCCGTCCGGGATCTTGGAAGGGATGGAGCGGATCGCGATCTGCGAGACCAGGAGGTTCACGACGCCGTTGGCCTGACCCGCGGTGCTCAGCGCAACGACCGACTCGATCTCGACGCCGCGCTGCACGCGGCGGAACTCGACGTGGATGATGTTGTCACCGAACGCGTCCCACTGAAGCTCACGGACGATCGCGGAGGAGAGGTCCCCATCCACATCGATGTCATAGAGGTTGACGTGCTGCCGACGGAACGCGAGGAACTCGCGCTCGTCGATGCTGATGTCGACGTGGGGGCTGTTGCCGTCTGCTTGGAGGCTGGCAGGGATGCGGCCTGCGCTGCGAACCTCACGCGAAGCGCGGGTACCTACCTTCTCACGGCGCTCGGCCGTGAGGATGCTGCTATCGGACATCGAACTGGGTTCTCCTGATTCGCTCTCGACTGGAGAGCTTCTTTGACTAGGTGGACTGACTGAGTTTGTGCGTTGTACGAGCTCCGGAGGGAGCTCGGCGCTCAGGCTGTGACCGGCTCCTCTTCCTCGAAGAGCAGGCTAACAGACTTCGCGTCGTGGATGTTCTTGATCGCCTTGGCGAGCAACGGAGCGACCGAGACGACCTCGATCTTGGACGGCAGGTCCTTTTCCGTGCGCGGAATGGTATCCGAAACGAGCACCTTGTCGACCGGAGCCGCCTCTAGGCGCTCTAAAGCGGGTCCACAGAACACAGCGTGACTGACCGCGATGACCACGCTAGATGCCCCGTTCTCCCTGCAAATACGGGCTGCCTCGCTGATCGAGCCCCCCGTAGAGATCATGTCATCCACGATGACGACGGGTCTCCCGCTCACATCCCCGATCATGTGCTCCACCGCGATCTCGGAGCCCGAGATGCGGCGCTTGTCGACGATCGCGAGGTCTGCGTTGTCCAAGACCTTGGCGTAGCCGCGGGCCATCTTGATGCCCCCGACGTCCGGGCTGACGATCATCGGGTTCGGCTCGCAGATCTCCCGCAGCCTGCCGATGATCGCGGGCTTGGCGTAGAGGTGGTCCACCGGGATGTCGAAGAAGCCCTGGATCTGAGCAGCGTGGAGGTCCAAGGTCACGACCCTGTCGCAGCCCCCACCGGCGAGGGTGTTGGCGACGACCTTCGCGCTGATCGGCACGCGCCCTTCATCTTTGCGGTCCTTCCGGGCGTAGCCGTAGTACGGCATGACCGCCGTGATCCTGCCCGCCGACGAGCGCCGCAGGGTGTCCATGATGAGCAGCAGCTCGGCCCAGTTCTCGTTGACCGGGGGAGAGGTGGACTGGATCACGAAGCAGTCCGTCCCGCGGAGGTCCTCGTTCACCTTGATGTCACACTCCCCATCAGGGAAGTGATCCACGTGGGCGTCGGCGAGTGATATCCCTAGCTCCTTCGAGATCGACTGCGCGAGCTCCGGGTGGGAGTTCCCTGCGATGAGCTTGATCTCTCCATTGAATGCGGCCATTTCCTTACTCCTCAGTGGTGCCTTCTTCGGGGCTCTCGCCCCCTTCCTCTCGTGAGCTCGCGCTCCCTATCTGTCTGGCGGGGACCCCGACCCAGACCTCTCCGTCACCCACCTCTGCAGAGCGGGTGACGACCGCGCCAGCGCCTGTGGTCGCGCCGGCGCCGATCTCATTGGGGGCGACAACGGTCGTGCCGCTCCCGACGAAGGCGCCGTCACCGACCACGGTGCGGTGCTTCGCCACGCCATCGTAGTTGGCGAAGATCGTCCCCGCCCCGATGTTCGCGCCCTTCCCGACGACCGTGTCGCCGAGGTAGGAGAGGTGCTTGGCCTTCGAGCCCTCTCCGATGGTCGACTTCTTGCACTCGGTGAAGTTGCCCACCTGAGCGCCGTCCTCGAGGGCCGTGCCCACGCGAAGGTGCGTGAAGGGGCCGACCTCGCAGCCAGCGCCGACGCGGACGCCTGCGCGGATCACCGTGCAGGGGAAGATCACCGTCTCAGCGCCGATCTCCACGCCGTGATCAATGTAGGTCGTCGCTGGGTCCTCGATGTGGACGCCGTTCGCCAGGTGGCCATCGAGGACCCGCAGCTGCACACCCCAGCGGACCTCCGCGAGGTCCGCGAGGCTGTTCACGCCGGCCGCCTCTTCAGCGTCCTCGAGCTCGACGACCTCGACGGCGCGACCCTCAGCCGTGTACATCCCGAGGACATCCGTCAGGTAGCGCTCTCCCTGCGCGTTCTCGTCCCCCACTCTCGCGAGGTAGCTCAAGAGGTCTGCCGCCCCAAAGGCGTAGACCCCTAGGTTGATCTCCGGGATGCGGCGCTCCTCCTCGCTGGCGTCTCGCTCCTCAACGATCCGCACGAAGGCGTCGTCCTCGTCGCGCACGATCCGCCCATAGCCCGTCGGGTCTGGCACATAGGCCGAGAGCATGGAGACCGCGTCTCTGCTCCCCTGCGCCGAGAGCAAGGCCTCGAGGCCCTGTGTCCGTAGGAGCGGTGTGTCTCCGCAGAGGACGAGGACGGGGCCGTCAAAGCCCTCGAGCGCCTCCGAGGCGCACTCGACCGCGTGTCCAGTCCCGAGCTGTTCCTCTTGCACGACGAAGGAGATCGGCGCGTCGGGGAACTCATCCCTCACCGCAGCCTCGACCTCTTCACGTCCGTGACCCACGACGACGATCACGCGCTCTGGGTCGAGCGCGAGGGCGGTCTCAAGGACCCACCCGATCATCGGCCGTCCACAGATCGGGTGCAGGACCTTGGGGAGGGCGGAGTGCATCCGCTTTCCTTGGCCCGCAGCGAGGACGACAACACGTGCTGCTTGTGCCATGGGGTGTGTGGAGGTGCTTCGATCCAGTCAGCCGGGAGGCCAAAGAGGCCCTAGAAAAGCCCAATAGGGCTGATCCTCCCGGACTTTCGTGGGGAGACGAACGAGTGGTTGTATTCGCGCGTCCGGGGCCGTGTCAACTGCGCGCGGCCCAGAGCTACGTCACTCCTTCTCCGGCAGCACCAGGTCCAAGAGGATCAGGACGGCCAGGATCGCGTTCGTGAGCGAGAAGAGCATGCCCCCCGCGACGAGCGCCGGCACCCAAGCTGCCGAGCCACGCGCCAGCCACCAGCCGGCGATGTCCACAGCCAGGGAGACCCCTGCCACGCCGATCACCTTAGAGATGAAGCCGCGGGAGAAGCGCGTGAGGAGGGCCAAGAGCGCCAGCATCAGCGCCTGCACGCTGAGAGCGAGCGAGTGCGCGTGGGTCGACGCGAGCAGGACCTTCGTGTCTGTGGGCTCGATCTCACGGGAGAAGGCGAGCTTCTTCACGTCGTCCCAGTACTCGAGCGGCAGCTCTCGCGCCACCACGTCAGAGGCGCTGCGCGCGTGGCACTCGAGGCAGCTCATGTCGAGGATCTCGACGGGAGCAGAGTCACCGAGGTCGAGGTTGTCATAGTCCTCGCTGATCCGGTCGCTCGCGAGCCAGTCGCTGAGCGTCTTCCGGTCCGCCTCAGAGAGGCCCTCAGGGTGACCTCGTTCGAGGGCTACGACGAGCGGCGCTGTCGTCCGCACGCCGTGGTAGGCGCCCTCGAGGTCCGTCATGGAGAGGCCCTCTTCCCCGTCCCTCTTCTCGTGGTGATCCTTCAGGTACGCGCCTGAGGCCAAGAGCCCTCCGAGGAGGACCAAGGTCAGACCTCCGATGCCGACGCGGGCAGCGACGGGCAGGCGACGCAAGAGGAGTGAGTCAGTCACGTGATCAACCCTCAAAGAGCGCCGGGTCGATCACGACGCGCTCACCCTTGGCCACGGCCTGCGCGGCGAGGATGCCGACGACGGTCGCCCGCAGCCCTTCGCTCGCGCTGGTGGCGACATCAGCCCCCTCCGCAGCGCTCTTCACGAAGTCTGAGATCCCGTAATAGATCGGGGGCTCCGGGAGACCGACGCCCTCCTTCAGCTTGCCCTGAGCGGCGAGCTTCGTCGCATCCGCGATCAGGGTGATCCCCTCGTCGTTGTGGAAGCTCTGACGGTTGGCGTAGACCTCCCAGCCCTGAGTGGCGGAGTCCGCCTCCTTGAACATCCAGCCGTGCGTCCACGCGAGGCGCACCGCCCCCATCGTCCCGAAGATCTCCTCATGAGTGCCGCCGAGTGAGTTTCCTAGGGTCGCCTCGTAGGTCGTCCGCACGCCGCCCGGGTACTCGAGGGTGCAAGAGATGGTGTCGGCGACCTCTCGGCCATCGTCCCATGCGTTCACGCCCCCAGAACCTGAGACCGCCTCCGGGTAGCGCCCGGTGAACCACTGCAAGACGTCGAGCTGCTGAGCCCCGAACTCACCTGCGAGGCCGAGGGAGACCGAGGGGTCAGTCTTCCAGTTGAGAGCCTTCTCGCGGGCGGGGTCGCTTGAGGGGGTGATCCAGGAGGTCTTCTTGCGGTGCTGCCCGCGCATCGCGATGACATCCCTGATGGCGCCGGCGCGCACGAAGGAGCGCGCGAGCTTGTAGACCGGGTTCGACCTGCCGAGGAAGCCTGCCTGGAAGACACCTGAGGCATCTCTCGCTGCGCTCGCGATGGCCTGCGCGTCCTCGATGCTGTGGGCGAGGGGCGCCTCGCAATAGACGTGCTTGCCAGCGGAGAGAGCGTCCGTCGCTGGGCCGACGTGCAGGTGCGTAGGCGTGGCGACGACCACGGCGTCGACCTCGTCAGCCTCCAACAGCGCGCCGTGGGTGGCGTAGGGCTTCGCGGTCGGCGCACGGCGCGCGCTCGAAGAGAGGCGGCGCTCGTCGGTGTCACAGATGGCCGTCACGCTGACTCCCTCGATCTTGGCGAGCTCGGCGAGGATCGCTCGACCCTGCCTGCCACATCCGACGAGGCCTACGCGTAGCTCGGCCCCAGAGGGCAGCGCGTAGAGTGCGCCCAGCTCAGGCTGGATCCAGGTCGCGGCGGCGCCGAGGGCGGCGGTCTTCAGGAAGCTACGTCGGTCAGGAGAGCTCATCGATCAGGTTCGGTGCGGACTTGGAGTCAGGAAAATTGAAAGGCGCCAGCGTGATCTCCACGCCAAGCGACTGAGCAGTCTAGTGCCTCTCCGGACAGCAGGAAGGCTGTTTCTACTCCATTACGAAGCTCAAGCTCCTCTCCACGCACCACGAGGGCAGTGGACCAGGCGTCGGCCCAAGCCGCGCTCTCACACACGACGGCAGCAAGCTCCACCCCGCTCGCGGCCGCGCTGGTCCCAGGGACCAGCACGTGTCCCTCACCCCCTGCCTCGCCGTCCGGCGCTGAGACCCCCAAGGCGCAGTCTCTGAGCAGGCAGCTCGCCCCGCTCTCTTTGCCCAGGGCGACTCTCCAGCCCTCCTCACCGGGCGGCGCGCCGATGGCCAGCACGCTGCTGGTCCCTCCATGGAGGAGAGCGCGCTCTACGCCTGCTTCGAGCAGCCCCTCCCGCGCCAAGTCCAGGGCCCAACCCTTCGCCACCGCTCCGAAGTCCAATC